>CAZEHS010000066.1:10360-18617 GCA_964511875.1 uncultured Peptostreptococcaceae bacterium | reverse complement strand
CAGGCAGTTCATTGCCTTCCTCATTCACCTGTACTTCAGGCTTTTGGCCGGCAATCTCAAAGTAGATCGGATAAGGCATGAAAGCGCAGTATTTTTCAACTGTGGAACGAACCTTGTGTTCACTGAGGAAATCCTTGCCTTCATCCCCCAGGAATAAGGTGATGTCCGTACCGCGGGTTGTCCTGTCCCCGTCCTCCATTTCGTAATCCGTTCCGCCGTCACATTTCCACTTCATTGGCGCGGCGTCCTTAAGGAAGGATTGCGTGTGAATTTCCACATGATCTGCAACCATGAAGGCAGAATAGAAGCCCAGTCCGAAGTGACCGATGATCTGTTCCTGGTCTGCCTTATCCTTGTATTGATTCAGGAAATCCTCTGCCCCTGAGAAGGCAATCTGATTGATGTACTTATGAATCTCCTCATCAGTCATCCCGATGCCATTGTCACTGAATTTCAGAGTTTTGGCTTCTTTATCCAACGTGATGGTGATTTTGAAATCCGTATCATTCTGTAAATCTGTAACACCGCTTGTACTCAGACGCCGGATTTTCGTGATGGCATCACAGGCATTGGAAACCAGCTCGCGAATGAAGATGTCATGGTCGGAATACAGCCATTTCTTTATGATGGGGAAAATATTTTCACTATGAATGGATAGACTGCCTTTTTCGTGGGACATATGGATAACCCTCCTGTATTTTTGTTGATTTTAACCTTATCATACGACTGAGGACCAAAGCTGTCAAGCAAAATTAGCACTCAGCAATATAGAGTGCTAACAAAAATATCCGAGCAGGTCTGACGGATATAAGTTATAATCATTATAAGTATGAATCAAGTATGATAACAGATTTGAATCAAAAAGAGTTTAGGGAACCTTCAGAAGTGTATAAATGTCCTGAGGGAGAACAACATCACTTATTGAGGAAATGACATCAACCAAAAACGGAGGAAATCTATGAAAACGAGACAATTGCTTCTTGCTGCTGCTTTGACCGGTATTCTTCTCATCACTTCCGCCTGCGCACCAGCCCCCGCTCCTGCGCCTGCCCCCGAACCGGACACCACACCGGTCACCGAGCCTGCTCCGGCACCTGAGCCTTCCGCGTTCAAAGATGGAACATACAAAGCTGAGGTTCCGGATTTCGACCCGGACAACGGATGGAAGGACAGCGTTGAGATCACTGTCGCAAGCGGTGAAATTACAGAGGTCAACTGGAATGGGACACACAAGGATGGCGGAGATGACAAGAAAACAGCTTCGAAAAACGGCGCTTACCCTATGGTTGAACAAGGGGGAGCCAAAGCGCCCTGGCATGAACAGGCAGCCCTTGCAGAAGCATATCTGATCCAGACTCAGGATCCCACAGATGTGGCCTACACGGACGACGATGGTCATACGGATGCGATTTCCGGAGCCACCATCGCTGTGAAGGAATTCTTTGAACTGGCTTCTGAAGCATTGGAATCAGCAAAGTAGCAGTTAAGCATGATCATGGCTCTGGAGTTTCACTCCAGAGCCATATTCAAATACGGAGGTGGCAGCTTCATGGGAACTCCAATTCGGATTGTGGTCCTGGGTGGAGGTTACGGCGGTGTACTCACGGCCAAAAAACTGGTACATAAGCTTAAGAAGCACAGCGACACCGAAATCACATTGATTGACCTCAATGCATACCACACCATGCTGACAGAGCTTCACGAGGTGGCTGCGGGCAGGGTGCCGGAGCAATCGGTAAGAATTGAGCTTAAGACCATATTTTCCGGCAGACCAGTGCGTATTGTCCAGGACGAGATCATCCATGTGGATTTTGACGCACAGGTCCTGACTTCGGCAAAGGCTCAATACGCTTATGATTATCTGGTTCTGGGTACAGGCTCAAAGCCCACTTTTTTCGGAGTAAAGGGAGCGGAAGAGCACTGCTTTCAGCTGTGGTCCTATGATGATGCGGTCCGACTCAAAGAACACATCATTTCTCAGTTCCGCAAAGCGTCGAACGAGCGGGACCAGGAAGCAAGAAAAAACATGCTTAGATTCATAACCGTAGGCTGTGGTTTCACAGGTGTGGAAATGGCAGGGGAATTGGCGGAATGGACACCGCGATTATGCCGGGAATTCCGTATCGATCCGGATGAGGTGGAACTTCTTACGGTTGACGTACTGCCAAAGGTCCTGCCCATCTTCCCGGACAAACTGATAGAAAAAGTGGAAAGACGATTGGATAAGCTGGGTGTCAAGGTTCATACCAGCACCGGAGTAGAAGAGGTCGGTTCGGATCATGCAATCCTCGGGAATCTTGGTACCGTTAAATCGGATACAGTCATCTGGACTGCCGGTATCGAAGGAAGCACACTTGCAGGCAGCCTTGCACTAAAGAAGGAAGCAAGGCACAGGGTAGTCACCAACGAATTCCTCCAGGCAGTGGAAAATCCCAGGGTTTTCGTAGTGGGAGACAACGCTTTCGCAATTGTCGGGGATATGCAGCGTCCTGTCCCTCAAATGGTAGAGAACGCAGAACATTCATCTGCATTAGTCGCCCATAATGTTTGTGCCGCTTTGGATCAGCAGCCTCTAAAAGTGTATGACCCGCAATTTCACGGTGCAATGGTTTCCGTCGGTGGCGGATATGGCGTAGCCCATTTGGGTCTGCCTGGAAAGTTCTTTTCAATATCCGGATTTCCTGCAATGTTCGTCAAGCATCTCATCAATCTGGTCTACTTCTTTCAGGTTGCCGGATTCACAAAATGCTGGTCTTATCTGAAATTCGAATTCTTCAAGGTGCCTGACCGCAGAAGCTTTGTAGGGGGCCACTTCGCAAAAGCCTCGCCTAATTTCTGGCTTGTGCCTATTCGTTTGTTCATGGGCTTCAAATGGCTGCTGGAGGGTCTGGCAAAGCTGCCACGTATACTCCAGGATCCATCCAAGGTATTTCTCATTCCCCCGCCGGTCTATGATTCAGTCTCAGGAGCTACGCAGCCGGTAGAGGCTGGAGAAGGCGCAGCTACTGCATTTGGAGAAGTTCTGCCGGTTCCGGATTTTGTAACGGATATTACGGGATGGTTCATGGATATCTTCTTTTATACGCCTGACGGTGGATTTACTTTCCTGGCACAGGCGTTCCAGGCTGTTTTGGTCATGGGTGAAGTAGCCGTAGGGCTGTGTTTGATTTCAGGCCTCCTTACATTCCCTGTGTCCATCGCTGCAATTCTAATGTGTCTGATGTTTTGGGCCTCCGGCAGCGCCGCCCATGAAATGTTATGGTATATCGCGGCTTCATTTGCCACGATGGGCGGCTCCGGCAGTGTATTCGGTCTGGATTACTATGTACTTCCCTGGCTGAAGAGACACTGGAAGCGCATCCCCTTCATACGCAAGTGGTACCTGTTCATCGACTAAATTAAACGGAGCAACCTATGAATCCCTTTTGGGCAGACTATCCGGAGATCGCATCAGAACTTGAAACGATTCTTGGGATCATAAATGAAGTGAATCAGTCCAGCGAAGAACATCTGAACGAGTCCGTGGACTATCTTACCGCAACAGGGGGGAAAATGCTCCGACCTGCCCTGTTCATGATCGGGAGCCGTTTTGGTCCTGAGCCGGAAGCCTCAAAAAAACAAAGTTTCCTCACTCTGGCCGCAGCGATTGAGAACCTTCACCTGGCGACTCTTATTCATGACGATGTGGTGGATGAATCCCGGCTTCGGCGTGGAAAAGATACGATCCAGTCCCGTTACGGTAAGGAATTTGCCGTGTATATGGGTGATTATCTTTTATGTCAGTGCTTCCTGATGCTTTCAGGGCATGCGTATGACAAGGAAACTCTGAAGGTGTTGTCCGGCGGCGTTTCGAAGGTATGTCTGGGTGAAATCCGACAGTATAAGAACCGGCACAATACTGAATTGACCATCCGTGAATACAAAAAGATCATAGCAGGGAAGACTGCAGCACTTTTCGCAGTCAGTCTGTTCACCGGTGCCCGGGAAGCCGGGGCAGAAGAGGGTGTCACAAAGACACTGGCTCGTATAGGGTATTGTGTCGGGATGACCTTTCAGATCATTGATGATCTCCTGGACTATCAGGGAGAATCATCGGTATTCGGGAAAGATACCCTAATGGATCTGCAGAAGGGCTGCTTCACTCTGCCCCTCATTATAGGAATGAAAGGATCTGAAGGTGCTGAAATCCGAAGCATTCTGAGCAGGGAAGGTTTCAAACAGGAGGATGCCTCAGAACTCGGCCGATTGCTTAAGAAATCTGCTGCACTTGAGAATTCTGAAAGGGCAGCCGCAGCATATACTAAAAAAGCCATGAATTATTTGAAACGCTTGCCTGAAGGAACCGGGAAAATGCTCCTCGCTCAAACCCTGCCCCGTTTACTCAGCCGGCAGGTATGAGAGGACACCTATGAGCCTGAGATCCTTTATCCATTTTGTGGAACTGCGTACCAAAGTTGCAAGCATGATGCCGCTCCTGCTAGGATCGTTATATTCCATTTGGGGATACCACCGACTGGATTCGCTGAATCTGCTTCTCATGTTCCTTTCGCTGATCTGCATCGATATGGCTACGACTGCATCCAATCATTACACGGATTTTCAGAAGGCAGTTCAGCGGGATGGATACAATTACGAAAGTCATAATACGCTTGTACGTGACGGCCTGAGCCTTAAAACGGCTCTAGCTGCGATTGTGACCCTTGTTTCAATCGGAGTCATCTCCGGTCTTTGGTTGGCGCTGCGTACGGATCTTGTGGTGCTGGGCATCGGGGCAGTTTCCTTTCTCGTGGGGCTTTTATATTCCTGGGGGCCGATGCCCCTTTCAAGGACTTTTTTCAGTGAGGCTGCTTCAGGATTTTTCATGGGTTTCGTGATTTTTTTCCTGAGTGTGTATATTCATGTCTTTCCTCTGGGATGGATCATTTTCTCCTTATCAGGACCTTTGCTGTCCCTGGATATGAACATCTATGAAATATTTCGAACCTTCATGATTTCTTTCCCGCTGGTCTGCGGTATTGCCAATATCATGTTGAGCAATAACCTGTGTGACCTTGATGAGGATGTCGTCAACGGACGTCATACACTCCCGATTGTTATCGGAAAAAAATGGGGACTGGTGCTGTCAAGAGGCTTGTATCTCCTGATGTTCCTGAGTGTTCTGCTGAATCTGTTCCTTCAATGGATACCGATCTCCTGTGGACTGGTCTTTTTAGGCATCCCTTTTGTGTACAAGGCTTCCCGCACATTTACAGCGGTACAAAGTAAGGCTGAGACCTTTGTGCTCTCGGTGAAAAGCTTTCTATTGGTCGCGCTTTTGTATTGCCTTGGGATGGGAATCGGAGTATTGTGGTTATGAAGCACATTAGAAACAGTATAACCAAATGAAACCACGGAATACACGGAAAAATACGGATAAATGCACAGTTGAGCGGATTAATCACCATGGAGGATTCATATGCAATTTTTAGTGACAGGTTTTGATGGTTCCGACGATAAGGCCCATGAAAGACGGTTGGCCGCCAGAGAGGCTCACTTGAAAGGCGTGGCAGAAGCATCAGCAAGAGATGAGCATATCTATGGCGCAGCCCTTTTGGACGAATCCGGAAAAATGATCGGTTCTTTTTTGGTTGTGGAATATGCCGACAGAGACGCATTGGATTCCTGGCTGAAGACTGAGCCCTATGTGCTGGGAAATGTCTGGGAACGGATTGAAATCGTTCCCTGCAAGGTGGCACCTACATTCGCCAGATGACCACTATTTCAGTCCTGCAATTGAAGGTCGGACTGAGGGGATGATTCGGCCGGACAAGATGGGTAACAATCTCTAGGTCAGGGGGGGCGTGGGTATGGGAGCGGATAAAATGAATAACGAACCTGACAAAGGAAACAATCCATTTGAACTGATCTTCAATGAAATTGATGATTTGATCTACATTATGAATGTGCAGGGTGATATTCTGATGGCTAACCGTGCTCTTATCACGAGACTCGGTTATTCCAAGGATAGTCTGGATGGTATGAATATTCTGGACCTTCACCCGGCCGATTCCAATGCTGAAGTAAATGAAAGTCTTGAACGTCTTATGGATGGGATTGAACAGAAATGCGCCATTCCGCTTTTGGCTCAATCAGGAGAAGTCATTCAGGTTGAAAGTCGAGTTTTTAAAAGCGATTTTAGAGGAACCTCTGCTTTTTATGGTATATGCAAAGATGTTACAGTTCTAAGGAACAGGGAGTTCGAGGTACAGAATTCTAAGGCACAATTGGCTTCCCTATTGGACAATCTGCCTTTTTATGCATGGATGAAGGACGAAAAAGGACGATTCATCGCTGTGAATAAACCGTTTGAAGCGCTTATCGGCAGGCCTCTCGAGGATATTCTGGATAAAACGGATTATGATATATGGCCATCTTCTTTCGCACGTAAGTACACAGAGGATGACCAATATGTAATGAAGACGGGAAAACAGCTCTCCGTTGAGGAATTCATCATTAAAAGAGAAAATCTGGAGTGGGTGGAAACCTTTAAAACGCCTATTATAGACGCCGGCGGCAACACTGTTGGCACGACAGGCGTTGCACGGATTATAACAGAACAGCGCAAACTCCAGCAAGAGCTTAAAGGCCAGAAAAGGTTCCTGAAATCCATGATGGATGCGATACCGGATCTTATTTTCTATAAGGATACTGCCAGTGTCTATCTCGGCTGCAATACGGCTTTCTCACATAAATTCATCGGACTAAGTGAGGAAGAAATCATTGGGAAGACAGACCTTGATTTTGTAAAGGATAAAAGCCTGGCAGAGTTTTTCAGGCAAAAGGACCGAGAGATGCTGGAGGCAGGTGTGCCTGTCACCAATGAAGAGACGATCACCTTGTCGGATGGATCGATGGTGGATATTGAAACGATGAAAACGCCGTTTTATGATGAAGAAGGCCGTGTATCGGGCTTAATCGGTGTTTCACGGGATATCACTGCCCGAAAGCAATCAGAAATGGAGCTGGTGTTAGCCAGACGATCAGCAGAGGCGGCCAGTATTATGAAAGGGCAATTTCTGGCAAACATGTCCCATGAAATACGGACGCCGTTGAACGGGATACTTGGCTTCCTGAACCTTTTGGAGAAGACATATCTGGCCAGAGCACAGAAGGATTATCTCAGGGAAGCCATAAATGCCTCTGAGATACTGCTTTACCTCATCAACGACATCCTTGATTTTTCTAAGATTGAAGCCGGACGAATGGTTCTCGAGAACAAAAAATTCTCACTGCGTGAAGTGGTTGAAAGCACTGTGGGTCTTATGGCGCCTAAGCTTGAAAATGGTCCGATAATTGATGTGATACTTGCCGAAAATCTTCCTGATTCAATTGTAGGTGATCCCTCACGGCTTAAACAGATTCTTACCAATCTTCTCGGTAATGCGGTTAAATTCACTGAAAGAGGCAGTATTCAACTGACTGCAGAGCGTATCGAACGGGAAGAGGAAGCAGTGGTCATTCATTTCAGGATCAAGGATACCGGTATCGGAATGAGGAAAGAGGAAATGGAATTTTTATTCGAGCCGTTCACCCAGGCTGATTCAACGACCAGCAGACGATATGGAGGAACCGGACTTGGATTATCCATCACAAGGGAACTCACACACCTCATGGGTGGAGATGTCTGGGTGGAGAGCACATACGGCATAGGGTCGACATTTCACTTATTAATTCCATTTCAACCTGCATCAGGACCTAGGTCGGAAACGAAGCATGATATACCGGGGTCAGATCATCTCTTCCTTCAAGGGAATCCAACGCTTGGAAATCCTCCCCGAATCCTTTTGGCGGAGGACAATGACATCAACATCAAGCTGATTGAAGTGATGTTGGAAAACAAAGGCCTGAAATGTCATGTCACAAAAGATGGGAACGAAGCTGTGGCAGCCTTCCGTGAAAACGACTATGATCTGATTTTCATGGACTGCCAGATGCCGGGCATGGATGGCTATGCTGCAACAAGGGTCATCCGCAGGGAGCAGGTACCTGGTAAGCGTCCGGTGGTCGTGGCAATGACGGCCAACGCAATGCAGGGTGATCGAGAAAAATGCATAGCAGCAGGAATGGATGACTATATCAGCAAACCGATCAGCCAATCCATCTTTGATGGAATTCTGGAAAAATACCTGAAGGTCTCCGGAGACAGACCGGCACGTTGACTGGTGAAATTTCCCGTGATAGAATGAACCCAAGTGAATAACATTTACAGGTGCTGAAG
>CAZEHS010000066.1:0-10350 GCA_964511875.1 uncultured Peptostreptococcaceae bacterium | reverse complement strand
AAACCGGGAAGGCGGGCACTGTGATGACGCTCGAGCCAGAAGACCTGCCTGTAAAATCAACGCCAATGACTCTACGAGCGATAGGGGGTGTTCTGCATGAATCCAGAAATCAATGGTGGATTTGCATAACCCTCAGCCAGTCTCTCCGGTTGAGGGTTTGTTGTATCCATTATGAGAATTCAGGAGGGTTTATGAACCGAAAATATCAACTTATGATCGGCATTGCTCTGATGCTGGTAATGATGCCTGGAGCTGCGGCGGGTATGCATATCATGGAAGGATTTCTGCCGCCGGTCTGGGCGGTTTCATGGGGAACCATGACCATTCCCTTTGTCATACTGGGATACTTTTCCATCAAGAAAAGGGTAAAGGAAAATCCGAAGCTAAAAATGCTCCTTGCTCTTGTAGGTGCTTTCGCATTCGTGCTTTCAGCGCTGAAAATCCCTTCGGTAACCGGAAGCTGTTCTCACCCCACCGGAGTCGGTCTGGGGGCCATATTGTTCGGTCCCACTACAATGAGTGTTCTTGGTTTGATCGTCCTGCTGTTCCAGGCATTGCTGCTTGCACATGGAGGTCTTACGACCCTGGGAGCGAACACATTCTCCATGGCAGTCGTTGGGCCCTTTGTTGCCTATGGTGTATACCATATCGTAAGAATGCTGAAAGGCCCTCAATGGCTGAGCGTATTTCTTGCTGCTGCCCTTGGGGATTTGCTGACCTATGTCACAACGTCCTTACAGCTGGCTTTGGCATTCCCTTCAGAAACAGGAGGCGTAATGGCATCCTTCGTGAAGTTCTCAGGAATATTTGCCATGACACAGCTGCCTCTGGCAATCAGTGAAGGCATCCTGACAGTAATCGTTTTCAATGCGATCGCCGCATACCATCATGAAGGCCTGGATGCACTGAAATTCTTTACGAAAAAGGGGGAGCATCATGAAGCCGGTTGCTGATCATTCAAGATATGTACCATTCAAAACGAGCACTACCCTGCTGCTGATCGCCCTTGTGGTCGTACTGGCTATAGCTCCTATGTTTCTATTGAAAAACGCTGAATTCAGCGGTGCGGACGGACTAGCTGAGGCTGCGGTCGCAGAAATCTCTCCGGATTACATTCCCTGGTTCAAGCCTCTTTGGGAGCCGGCAAGCGGCGAAATAGAAAGTTTGTTTTTTTCGCTCCAGGCCGCGTTGGGTGCTGGTGTCATGGGGTATTTCATTGGGTTATGGAGAGGCAGAAAAGAGAAAGTTGATGATGAAAAATGATCCATATCGACCATTATGCATACCTATCCAAGCAAAAAGCGATCGAGCCAAGACAAAAAATGGCATTTACCCTTCTGACTCTGCTGACCTGTGTCCTTTTAAATGATCCATGGGTCTCTGTCGCAGTGATACTGGTCATGTCGGGGTATACTGTCAATAGAGGCGGAGTGCCGCTGGCATTCTTTGTCCGTTTGCTGATGCTTCCCGTAACCTTCCTGATGATAGGAATCATCACAATTCTTATAAATCTGTATGATGATCCTGCCGGGTTGCTTATGGCGGTTCCTTTCGCAGGTAATTGGCTTGGAATTTCCCCTGAGAGCATGGCAGCCGCGGTGAATCTATTTTTCAAAGCCCTTGGAGCGACTTCCTGCCTATATGCACTTTCGCTGACAACTCCGATGGTCGCACTTCTTTCAGCTCTGCAAAAGCTGGGGCTTCCTGTGCTTATGACTGATCTGATGGGATTGATTTACCGGTTCATATTCGTGCTACTGGATACTTCGGCGGCTATCATGACGGCACAGCATTCACGGTTAGGGTACGGGACCCCTGGAACGGCCTACAAATCATTCGGAACAATGCTGACTATGCTGCTGGTCCGTGCACTGAAGCGTTCGGATGACCTGTATACAGCACTGGAGTCCAGAGGTTACCAAGGTGAACTGACTGTATTGGAAGAGGATTACACAAAGAGCAAGGGTCTAGTACTCTCAACGGTGCTGCTGAACGTTCTTCTGGCTGGACTATGGGCTTTGACGAGATGATTGTATAGGAATGTCAGCCTTCCGTTCATGAAAGCAGGTATATGTGTGACAAAAAACATTCTTGAGGTCAATGACCTGAAATATAACTACCCTGATGGTACTGAAGCGCTGAAAGGCATCACCATCAATGTAGGAAAAGGCGAAACGACTGCCATTCTGGGAGGCAACGGTGCAGGAAAATCCACGCTGCTCCTATGCATGAATGGAATCATCAAGCCTACATCCGGTTCGCTTCATTTAGAAGGTTTGCCCTATGCCTATTCAGCTTCCGCGCTTCTGGATCTAAGGAGGCGTGTCGGATTTGTCTTCCAGGATTCCGACAATCAGCTGTTTTCAGCCAGCGTTTATCAGGATATCTCATTTGGTCCAATGAATCTCAAGCTGACCCGTGAGGAGGTTCAAGCCCGGGTCAACTGGGCTATGGAAGTCACAGGTACGGCTGCTCTGAAGGACCGTCCAACCCATGCGCTCAGCTTCGGACAGAAAAAGAGGGTAGCTATCGCCGGTGTTCTGGCTATGAAACCGGAGGTGATGATTTTCGATGAACCCACTGCGGGACTGGATCCTTCAGGAGTCAGTGAAATCATGCATCTGCTCCGTAAAACACAGGATGAGCTGGGAATATCCATCATTCTTTCAACTCACGATATCGACATCGTTCCACTCTATTGTGATCAGGCGTATGTCATGCATCAGGGATCAATGGCTCTTCATGGGACACCTGCCGAGATATTTTCGCAGAAGGAAACCATGCGCAAGGTTGGGCTTCGTCTTCCACGGATAGGACATTTGATGGATATCCTGCAGAACCAGGATGATTTTGAATTGGGAGAGGCGGCATATACGATCGCAGAAGCCCGGAAATCCCTGGTACACTGGCGCGACACTGCCAAATCAGAATAGAAACAGCGGAGGAGCTCTATGAATTGGATTCCGGTATCGTTCCCGATCACAAAGGATATGACCGTTTATAAGGACCTTCCGGAGAAACGGCCTATTTTTGAGAACACCCGCAGTTTTGAAAAAGACGGCATGTATGAGAGCACCCTTCATTTGCCGTTGCATACGGGAACCCATGTGGACTATCCACTCCATGCCATATCCGGAGGGAAGTGCTCATCGGACTATCAGTGCTTTCCGATTTCCTTCAGGGCTTACGTGCTGGATCTGACATCGGACCCGGTGGAGAGCATCGGGTTGAGTCATGTGAAGGCACTGCCTCTTGAAGGTGTTGGAGCCCTTTTTTTAAAAACACTGAAAGAACCGCTGACATCCTTTGACTTTGAGTTTCCCTGGCTGACATCCGAAGCGGCCGCTTGGCTGTCAGAACTGCCTTTGAATTTTGTAGGTATCGATCAGCCAGGCATCGAAAGAAATCAACCGAGCCATGAGACGCATATCCGCCTTCTGGAAAAAGACATCCTAATCATCGAGGGACTGGATCTTTCGATGATATCCGAAGGAATTCATGACTTCATTGCCTTCTCGCTTCAAATCAGAGATGTTGAAGCGGAGCCTGTCGTTGTGTACGCTCTGAGCGAATGCTCTAAGTGATCATATGAATAAAAGGGAGGCAGTCTGCATACACAGACTGCCTCCCTTTGTTCGTGATCTGAACGTTAAATGAGCTTTGACCAGGCCTATTTTGAAAAATAAGTGACGATTGCTCCGGTGATACTGACAGCCAGTCGGGACTGCTCGCCTTTATCGATTAACAGCTCGAACTCCCCTGGGTTCGGGACGAAACCTGTCTCTAACAGGATGGAAGGAGTCCACGTGCCTCGGGTGATATAAAAATTATTGGCATGAATTCCTTTGCCGTTACGCTGCAGAGTCTGCACAACCGTGTCGTGAATAGTTTGCGTCAGAGTCCGGGCAAAGGATTCACGGTAATATGCTGAAAAGCCTGAAATCTTTGATATGTCGACATTATGATCCATACTGTTGGCGTGGAGGGAGATGAACAGATCCGGTTTCGCATTGCGGGAAAGGGTCAGACGCTGATCCAGTGACAGATCCATATCCGACATCCGTGTCATCAGAACCGATGCCCCGTTTCGCTCCAATTCAGACTTTAGAGCAAGTCCATTGTCAAGATTGATGGTCTTTTCCGGATAGGCAGTACCAAGTGGCCCGATAGCCCCAGGATCACTGCCCCCATGACCAGGATCGAGCATGATTGTCATACCGCTCAGAGGTAAGTCGCCGGCCAGAGTCCGTACAGGTTTTTTGATCTTCACGATGATTCCGGTCTTGGTTTTGTCCAGTGAATAGCCGTCTATCCGCTGATTCTCCTTCAGGGCAAGATGATACTCCAAACTGTTCTCTTTAGGTAGGATGCGAACAGTGGAAAAGAGGCTGTTCCGGGGAAGGGCAGGAAGCGGACCGTTCTTGGCAAGGGCTATTGAGATTTTCAGCGTGTTTCCATCCATGACGGCTGTAGAAGCAACCGGCGAGGTCAGATCGAACACGAGTGAATCCCATTCGGCACCCGGTACATATTCTGTGCTTTTGACTGTCGGATTCAGTGCTTTGGTTGTGGTGTAGGTCCGGACTCCGCTCTGGTTGACCCACTTACCGGAAGAAAGGTGAATGTAGTTCCCTGTCATGGCTTTGACTGTATCGACCATACCGTTATACAGTTCGTTTGAAGCGCCATTGGAAGTTGTGGGAGTATCGTATGTGTTGATGACATCCTGTGTCGCGATGGCATGAAGCAGGGCATTTTTCATAATCACACCCACTGTTGCAGGTGCTTTTCTGGATTTGACGGTTCCCTTGTAATTAAGGCTGTATACGGGTGCTCCGAGCTCAACGACGCGGGGATTTCCAGAATATGCGGGCAGGGTATAAGTATAGGTGAAGGTAGTGCCGTATAACCCCTTCCCTGGAGATTTGGTCGTGCCGGGCTTCATGGGATAGCTTTTTCCGCCTATTTTCACTGTGACAGCAGAGCCGATGGGCGCCTCGCAGGATAGTGTGATTTTATCGCCCGGAGCCCTGTACTCCTGTTTCTGCGGTACTGCGGATACGGCAGGGATTTCAACGGAATTCATGACAGGTGCAGCAGCGGTGCCGGCTGTTCTCGTGATGATTCGTGTAACTGCTGATGCTCCCTGCGACACAGTGAATGTGTTGACCCCTGGGCTCAGAGGAACCAGCACCCCGAAGAAGCCTGATTTTGAGCGGCTTTCTACCGGAACGCCATTTATCAGAAGCGGCATCCCTATGTTCGACGCTCCATTCAGATAAAATTGGGTCAAGGTTGTTTTTGTATTTTCGGAAGGCCGTGAGACCGACAGCGGAATAGCTGGTGCAAGGATATCCGGTTTTATGACAGCTGACGGCTTGCCCTGAGCGGACCACTGTCTGATGGCGCTGCCAAGTAAGGCGTTACCGGAAAGGGCTTTGTAGTTATAAAAGATACTTCCTTTGATTTCGGAATGCTGAGCATTCAGCCGCAGCTGCTTTTCAATTTCCGATGTGCCATACCAGGGACTTGCCTTGTCCGAATTTCCAGAACGATAAGCCCCATGGCCGATGTAGAGGTCGACACCGGTACCAGCCACTGCGGTTTTCCACCAGGCGGTCAACTTGCTGTAATCCGCTGCTTTGTAGCCTATGTTCCAATAAAGCTGTGGCGCGATATAGTCTATAGTGCCTGCCTTGATCCAGGCCAGGGAATCCGCATAGTGATCATAATAGGACTGCATGCCATTTGTGTCGCTTCCCTTGGGATTGGTTGACCTATTGGCCCAGATGCCAAAGGGACTGATTCCGAACCGTGCAGTGGATGATTCGGCCTTGATGGCTCTTGACAGATCCCGGACCAGGGTGTTGACATTATCACGGCGCCAGTCATCGCGACTGGTGAAGCCCTTGCCGTATTTTGCGAAGGCGGCCCCGTCATCAAAAGTTTTTCCGGGATAGAAGTAATCATCAAAATGAATGCCGTCAACGCCATAACGGGTGATCAGCTCCATAGCGCTGTCGATTACCAATTGACGCACCTCGGGAATGCCGGGATTGAAATAGAAATTTCCATCAGTGTGCTTCACAGTCCATTCGGGATGGAGTCTGGCAGGATGGGATGAAGCCAGCTGCTTAAGGTCCTGTGCAGGCTCTGCAGCGGTCTTCTTAGTGATTCGATAAGGGTTGATCCAGGCATGAAGCTGTATTCCGCGTTTGTGTGCTTCCGTAACCCAGAAAGCCAGCGGATCGAAGCCGTTATCCGGACTTAAACCCTGAGTACCTGTCAGGTATTTGGACCAAGGAAAGTACTGTGAATCGTAGAGTGCATCCGAAGAAGGCCGCACCTGAAGGAACACAGCGTTAAGTCCCAGGGACTGAGCCTTGTTCAAAGCATTGACAGCCTCTGTCTTCAATGTGTCAGGATTGACAGTGGGCTTGGCCGGATAGTCGATATTGAGCACAGAAGCAACCCACATGCCGCGCATCCCATCCTTTGCTGCGGCAGGTGTGTCAGCATGAACGACCAGCGTTGAGAGCAGTGCGGCGATGAGTAGAATAGAGAGTATGGGCTTGGATTTTATTTTCATGTCAGACTCCTTATGCTTATGTATGTCATATAATCAATTCTACATCATAGAAATTGAGGATTGCTGCAATGATGTGTTTTATAATCCAATCGTAAAACAGCTGTAACAAACCGTAACCATACATTGGTATCATAAGGCTGGATAATACATTTTTGATTTGGAAGAGCAGATTTGGATATGTATATTAAGACAATTAAAACGAGAGGTTGATGCCGGATGAATGTGAAATTACTTAGGATTATCAACGTGATCCTGGCTTTGAATTTGCTTGTGATGGCAACGACTGGTGTTCTGAGGGACTGGATTCCATATGACGTATTCCGGGCTATCCACAGACCAGCAGGATTCACTCTGGTGGTTCTGGTTCTGGTCCACCTGTATCTGAACCGTAACTGGATCAAACAGAATTATTTGAAAAAGAAGAAGAGTGCAAAGTAATAAAAAGCGGCCCCGCTGATATCAGAAATATCAAGGGGGCCGCTTTTTATTGCCTGTTCGATGGATCAGCAGCAGGATACCGGCAATTGGTCGAATACAATTTCAATTCCCAGGTTTTCTTCAATCAGTTGAAAAGCATCACTTAGGGAGGAGGATCTGAAGACGCCCTTCGTGCTGTACGACTCAGCCATAGCTCTGTTGATATGATAGTGGAGACCTTCATTCATTATGAAATAGGTTGAATGGCAACTGAAGCTTTTAGAAAGGGATTCCATATGAAGGTGGATGGACTCAATATCCTCAAAAGAAAATGAATCGTCACGTTTAGGACTGGGGTTGAAGACCAGGTAATATTCCGATCCTGGTGAAAGCCTCTCCAGCAGCAGAGTTTCAAGACAGGGAACAAAGCCGTGCATCAAGCCGGGAGCATTTTCGTGCAGGTTTATGAGGGCGATGCCGGGCTCGAAGAATTCCAGGCTGAAGTGCTTTTTCAACTGGGGGGTATTGGCAAGAGTAGTCATGGGTGCCACCTTTCCTTATTCTTACTCATAATTATACTATCGAAAAGGTTCTTATACACGAAAAATTAACAATAAGGCACATGGTACAAAATCCCATACGGTAACATTTCTTCATTTATGCATTGTATGCATTAAGAAATTCTTCATGTACAAAATATTATTTGTAAAACAAAGGGAATCCTTCTCAAAAACAAAACGGATTCCCTTTTGATTTTTCCAATCATTTCATTGAAGCATTTCGTGCCTGCTCCAGCAGCATATCCTTCACCTTCATCAGTCTGGTAAGATTACCCCGTTCGTTCTCGTCCAGCTTCATCGTGATGGTGTGTATGGCTTCAGACAGCTGAGGAATTACAACATATTCCAGTGCGTTAACCCGACGACGGGTTTTTTCGATTTCAAGTGCCATCAGCTGTGTTGATTTTTCAAGCTCTGCGAGCCGCAGCAGCTCAGGTTGAATTTCAGAGAGGCTTAGAATGGCGTCGTCAAGGTCTCCTGAAGTCATGAGGAATCCATAAGGATAATTGTCTGAGGGATCGTTGTGCTTTGTTCTTGCTGTATATACAGGCACATTGACAGACATGATGTTGACTGGCTTGATTTCGACAGTGAGGGATTGTTTGGGCAACAGCAGGGACTGTGCAAGTATTTTAGGACTCATGACGGCTGCGGCAATCCGAAAGCTGCGGTGAGCCTCAAGCAGGGCTTCTTCAACCAGCACGCGAAGGTCCCGATTCCGGCGGATCCGTTCAAGGAACTGCTTCATCAGTTCATCTCTTTTATCCTTCAGCAGCCGATGACCCCGGCGTGCGGTTTTCAAACGTTTTTTCAGCCGTGTCAGCTCCATCCTGGTCGGGTTCACACGCTGCATTGGCATCTGATTTTACTCCTTTCAATGAGAAAAATAAATGAAGTAATGATTGCAAAACAACCCAGGGAGAGATTGCCGCGTCGCTACGCTTATCGCAATAACAGAAAACACCCGTGGCAAAAATCATTCGATTTTTACTGAGTACTTCTCCACATATTCCGTCTTGATCCTCTTCAGTTCCGATTTGGGGAGGATGGATAGGAGCTTCCAGCCGAGGTCCAGTGTCTCTTCAATCGTGCGGTTCGTTTCATATCCCTGAGAAACATACTGTTTTTCAAACGCATCGGAAAATTCCGCATAAAGGAGATCTGTCGGCGTCAGTGCAGCTTCACCAAGGATGGTCATCAGCTCCTTGGCATCCTTTCCACGGGCGTAGGCTGCGAAGAGCTGGTTCATGGTGCCGGAATGGTCTTCCCGTGTCCTCCCCGGGCCGATGCCCTTATCCTTCAGACGTGAAAGTGATGGGAGGACGTCAATGGGCGGTGATATGCTTTTTCGATGCAAATCCCGCGACAGCAGTATCTGACCCTCGGTGATATAGCCTGTCAGGTCTGGTATCGGATGAGTCAGATCGTCCTCCGGCATTGTAAGGATGGGAATCAGAGTGATTGATCCGGGGGTTTCCAGCCTTCTGCCTGCTCTTTCATAAAGGGTCGCCAGATCGGTGTAGAGATAGCCGGGATAACCGCGGCGACCTGGTACTTCTTTACGGGCTGCGGATACCTCCCGAAGGGCTTCTGCGTAATTGGTGATGTCGGTGATGATCACCAGTACGTGCATTCCTTGCTCGAATGCCAGATATTCAGCTGCGGTAAGTGCCATCCGCGGAGTGGCGATCCGCTCGATAGCGGGGTCGTTGGCCAGATTCATGAATAGTACTGCACGATCAATGGCACCGGTTCGCTTGAAATCGGAAATGAAGAAATCTGCTTCCTCAAAGGTGATTCCCACGGCAGCGAAAACTACAGCGAAACGTGTATCACTGCCCAATACCTTCGCCTGGCGGGCAATCTGGGCTGCAAGCTGAGCATGGGGCAGGCCGGAGCCGGAGAAAATAGGAAGCTTCTGTCCGCGTACCAGTGTATTCAGACCGTCAATGGCAGAGATTCCGGTTTGGATGAATTCAGACGGATAATCCCGGGCGGCAGGATTCATAGGCGTACCGTTGACATCCCGATTATACTCAGGAAGTATATCCGGTCCACCGTCAATGGGCGTTCCCAGACCGCTGAAAACACGTCCCAGCATGTCCATGGAAACACCGAACTCCAGGCTTCTGCCCCAGAAACGAACCTTGCTGTTGGCAAGATTAATGCCGGCGCTGCTTTCAAAAAGCTGTACCAGAGCATTGGAACCATTAACCTCCAATACCTTGCAGCGGCGCAGTTCTCCATTTTGAAGCTCAATTTCACCCAGTTCGCCATATGTGACTCCTACGACCTGCTTCACAAGCATCAGAGGCCCGGCGATTTCCTGAATCGTGTGGAATTCCCGTATCATGATCGTTCACCGTCCCCTTTTGTAAGCTCGGCGATTTCAGTGTGCATCGAAGATTCAATCATTTTATATGCTTCCGGATAATCATCGATGTCCTTGGCACGTCCGATCTTTTCCCGTGAAGGGATGGCAAAAAGTAGCTCCATGGGCGCACCCTCTGCCAAGGCCTTCAAGCCCAACTGATGGTAGGTGAGTATCAATCCCAGCAGCTGGAACTGTTTTTCGAAGGAGGAATAGGCATCAGTTTCAGAGAAGGCGTTCTGTTGGAGGAAATCCTCCCTGATCATGCGTGTTGTTTCCAGGGTCAGACGGTCGATAGAAGAAAGCGAATCCACCCCTACCAGGCGTACGATCTCATCCAGTTCTGCTTCGTTTTGCAGAAGAACCATCACGTTGTCGCGCTGCTTCTTGAAATCCTTATGAATGTTGGATTC
>CAZEHS010000065.1:0-18658 GCA_964511875.1 uncultured Peptostreptococcaceae bacterium | reverse complement strand
TCTTGCAGAATGGTTCGTTATGAACGCTACCAAGCTGAATCTTGGCACCTGCTGGATTGAGACACTGGACAAGGGCGAGCATGTAAAGAACCTGCTTGAGCTCTAGGACCGTAGACGTCTTGTAGCACTGATCGCTGTCGGGCACCCTAAAGCAGAACACCATGTAGCAAACATATTCAAAGGAAAGCCGACCGGAGGTCTTTCTCCTTATACGGAAGCGGGGTACTCGGACAAGAACCCTGAATATGCGAAAGCACCCGTTAGTGCGAGGATATCCATCGAAGAGATGGTGTATTTGAAAATTTGGGGACAAAACGCCACTGTGCAGATCCTTGAGACATATGGCCTGGCGGAAGCATTCTTTTATATGCATCTTGCCCCTTCATGGGGGAACCTGCAGCCTTGGCGGTTCGTGCTGAATGGTCACCGGATTCTGCTGGCTGTCAGCAAGGACAATCCATACAAGGATAATGCCAGAGATGAGTCCCTGGCGGCGGTCGAAGCAGGAATCGCAATGCTGTATTTCGAGGTTGCAATGCACGATCTTGGCCTGCCGGGAAGTTGGAAACTCGATGTGGAACCAGGAACGTTTGAAGTGCCGGACGACTATCTGATAGCCGGGATTTATCACTATCAGTAGACTTATGAGGTTGGGTTATGAAATTCAGGCAGGTTTTGCTGCTGTTGATAGGATTGTTTTTAGCGGGAGCTCCTGTTATCGGCGAAGCCGCTGCAGGAACTCCCGATTCGGTGACTCCAGCTCCTGTTTGGGAATCGGTCATAGTGACGGATGCTGAGGAGAAGAATGAAAAAACCAGGTACTACACTGCAAAGCCCTTGGGTGAGAAGCGTATCGGAAACGGAAGACTCACCGAGTTTTATTCCGGGGCTTTGCCGGATGGTGTCAGGGAGGAACTGAGATACGACCAATACCCCGTGGCAAAGGAATATGTAATGCGGATCAGCGGCGGTTCTGTCCCCATCAAAGCACAGCCTCGATTCGGATCGGAAACAGTCATGACAGCGGGACGCTTCCAGGCGATTACGACGGATGGGATCGTTCATGGGGAATATGCAAAGAAGTCAGACAGCAGCAAGTGGTACAGGGTGAACTGGGGTACAGCGGAAGCTCCCCGTGAAGGGTACATCTTTGCGCCGGGAGTTACGCGCCGGGGCTTCCAGTTCAGAAAGATGACGGCGTCATTGAATCGTCTGAAAGACATTGTTGAAAACGGTTCCGTTGCTCATGTGGACAATTACAAGAACCGTTCCGGATGGGCTCCCACTCACTCAGGGGATACCGTAGACGATTTCGGAGTATTTCGCGATCAGTCAGCCCCTGCTTATTTCAGTGCGGATCGGAAAAGTGATTTCCGATACCTGACAGACGGGTCCCTGGTATCGATTCTGGGGGAGCGGGGAGAGTTCTATGAAATCTCTGCCGTGGATTTCAGCGGCATCTATTATGTCCCTAAGAAATACCTGCCCCCCGAACGGCGACTGACAGCCCTGAACAAGGTGGTCATAGTCGATCGCAAAAACCAGAATGAAGCTGTTTTTGAAGGCGAAGAGAAAGGCTGGAAGCTGATTTCCTATGTGATGGCGACGACAGGAGAAAAAGCGGAGTTCAAAGAAGAGACCAGCCTAGGCAATTTCATGGTCATAGAAAAAAAATCGAAATTCATGTATCTGGGCGATGTATCCAAGGAAATTGAAGGATATGCTCCCTATGCCATCCGTTTCAACGGCGGCGCCTATGTGCATGGTGTTCCGGTGAACTATAAGGAAATCAAAAAAAAGGTTGTTGTTAAGGCGGCCGTTCTGGACTCCTTCGGGAATGTCATCACCCCGCCGGTTACACGTGAAGTGGTCGTAGGACGGGAAGATCCCGGCATGAAGGAATATCTGTCATCCATCGGAACAACACCCCGTTCTCATAAATGCGTCAGAAATTACACGTCCCACGCTAAATTTCTATATGACTGGACGGAAATCGGATTCACCGCGGTCATTGTCATTGAGTAGTCTCAGGAGCAGGCCCATGGGAAGCCCCATGGGCCTGCTCCTGTCAAGGAGTAAATGTAAATGAAATTTCAATGGATTACAACAGGCGTCCTGATTCCGCTTCTTCTGAGCGGCTGTGCGCAGACATTAGGAGCGGAGGCTGCCGGAGAGCCTTTAAAAGTTCAGGATATCCGGGAAAATCCCGGAGCCGTTTGGATGCTGCCAAGCCTGGCCCCATCGCTGACATCTGAGAAGGACTGGAAATTGGGATTTCCACGTGCTGATGTTCAGGTATTCGACGCTCCATCCGCATCTTCAAAACAAATCAGTACCATTCCGGCAAAAAAACCAGTCAAAATCATTGAGGTGAAGAACGATGCTTCGGGTAATCCGGAATGGCTCAGATATGCCGGAGGCTGGGTAGAAGCCCTGAATATGGCAAAGACCAAGGACGAATTCATAACAAATCGTTTCGAGGGCGTTGATTATGGTCCCGTCGCTAAAACTGCAGAATATCGCGGAAATCCCAGGGTTGCGGTAAAAGGTGTGTATGTCACTGTGAATACGGCTTCCTCTGAGAATCTGGATGCATTGATCAAGCTGGCTGATGAAACGGAAATCAATGCGTTCGTCATCGATGTCAAGGATGATTACGGGAAAATGCTTTTCCGAACCAAGGCAGCGAGCCTGTTTTGTCCGGAAGCCAATAAGGGGGCGCCTGTCAAGGATATCAAGGCCCTGATCAGCAGGCTCAAGGAAAAGAACATCTATACGATAGCCAGGATTGTCACATTCAAAACACCCAACTATTCCATGCTCTATCCGGAGCGTGCCATTACGGACACCGGAACCGGCGATATCTATCAGTCCAGCGACGGACTGCACTGGGCTTCGGCCTTTGACCGTCAGCTGTGGCGCTATAATGTCGAAGTAGCCAAAGAAGCAGCTGAAGCGGGCTTCAATGAAATCCAGTTCGATTATGTGCGGTTTCCGGATGCGAAACCTTCTGTTGAAAGCAGACTTGATTACAAGAACGTATGGAACGAGTCAAAAACGTTGGCTATTTACAGGTATCTGCGTTTTGCCCGGGCGGAACTGGAGCCATACCGCGTCTATGTTGCGGCAGATACGTTCGGCTGGGTAGCCTCCAGCCGGGGGGATGAGAATATCGGACAGCATTGGGAGAGTCTGAGCAACGTTGTTGATTACAACTGCCCGATGGTATACCCCAGCCATTACGGATCAGGGAACTTCGGTCTTTCAGTACCGGATGCCAACCCATATGCGACCATTGACGGCGGAATCAAAGATGCCCAAAGGCGGGACGCCAATCTGACGACCCCTGGCAGGCTGCGTCCGTGGATCCAGGATTTCACTGCGAAATGGGTACGTGGACATATCTCTTACGGCCCGAATGAGGTTCGTGCCCAGATACAGGCGCTGGAGGATAACGGCGTTCATGAATTCCTGATCTGGAATGCAACCAACCGGTATACACGGGCTGCGCTAAAAGCAAAGTGAAACAGGCTTATCTATGATATAATTGTTGAAGTCCAACGCTCTTTTAAGAACGTCCGGGAGACGATAAGGAGGAATCAGCCATGAAACAACAGACAAACCCTTTGAGAGACCAGCAGCTGGCAGAAGATCTGGCGCGTATGCTTCTTGAAATAAAGGCAGTATCCATTGCGGGCAGTGAAAACCTGTTCACTTGGGTATCGGGCATACGGTCGCCAATTTACTGCGATAATCGCATCACTATAAGCTATCCGATTGTTCGGACCGCAATCGCCGGTGGATTTGCACGATTGATCCGAGAAGGATTTCCAGGTGCGGATGTCATTGCAGGAACTGCAACGGCGGGAATCCCCCATGCTGCCTGGGTTGCCCAGGAACTTGAAAAACCCATGGTATATGTACGAAGCACCCCAAAGGGCCACGGCAAGGGTAATCAGATAGAAGGCCGTCTGGAACAGGGTTCCAAGGTGATTCTCATTGAAGATCTTCTCTCAACGGGAGGAAGCTCCCTCAAAGCGGTTGAGGCCCTGCAGGATGCGGGGGCGGAGGTGGTTGCTGTTCTGGCCATATTCAGCTACCAGTTTCCTGAAGTGCAGACCCGGTTCGAAGCAGCCGGAATTCCTTTCCAGACACTGACCGATTACGGTGTGCTGCTTCCCCTTGCAGCGTCCCTCGGCTATGTTAAGGAAGAGGAGATTGAAGTGCTCAGAGCCTGGAGCAGCAATCCCAGGATTTTCACAGATAATCAATAATCCTATTCAGTCATATCAACAGCGGCGAATCTGATGAATCGCTGCTGTTTTTGGGTATCAGTAGGTTAGTAGAACAAGGAGCGGGACATGCGAATCAGAAGTAATCCACTGGCGAAAGTACAGCTTGAGAAACGGAGTCATCTGCTGTTGACACCTGCCGAGGGTACACCCGTCGATCTAGGAACATTTGATGGGAATCCTCCCGTATATCTGGAATTGGGGATGGGCAAGGGGCAGTTCCTGCTGAAAATGGCTGAAAATCATCCTGAAGCAGCTTATGTCGGTGTGGAGATGCTGAAGGAAGTGCTGTCGAAGGCGGTTAAAAAGGCGGATGAGCTCGGACTTTCAAACTGCCGGTTCATCTGGGACCGGATCGAAGCAATTGACAGCTGGTTTCCGCCTTCATCGATTTCCGGCATCTACCTCAATTTCTCGGATCCCTGGCCAAAGGACCGGCATGGCAAGCGCAGACTGACGCACCCGGCCTATCTGAACCGCTACAGGACAATCCTGGTTACTGGAGGATTCATACAGTTCCGTACCGACAACCGGGACCTGTTCGAGTATTCACTGAATGCGTTTCTGGAGTCGGGTTATCAGGTGCGAAAGGTTCGCCTGGATTGGCACAGACATCCGGATTCCAATCAGGCACCCCGTACGGAATACGAAGAGAAGTTCTCATCAGAAGGGAAACCGATTTATCAATTGGAAGCCTGGCCCGCCTGATCCATACGAAGGAGCTGTCCTGAATGGGGAAATGGTTCAAAAGAACACTGAGAACTTTATTTTATTCAGCGCTGGTGCTTGCAGTCGCAGGGCTGTACATGCTGATCGTACGGATGAACCACGTTGACAATCAGTGGATCGTCTGGGCAGGGGAGGCTTTTGGCATTTTTTTCACTCTATATGCCGTCATGACAGCCCTTGTGATATTTTTTGAAAACAGGAGTCCTAACAAGACTGTATCCTGGATTCTTGTCCTGTTTCTCCTTCCAGGCCTGGGAGTGCTGTTCTATCTGATCTTCGGGCGGAATGTCAGGAAACGGTGGCACCTGAAGAAAAAAGAGCGTAATACCCCCAAAGTTGAGCGGACTGCAGAAATACAGAAAGAGATCGTAGAATCCATCGAGCTGTTCAGTCAGGAGGAAAGCCTGGTCAGCAAGCGGCTGATAAACCTGCTGCTTACCACCTCCAGCGCCCCCTTCTATGTGGATAGCAGGGTGGATGTCCTGACAAACGGTCAGGAAACGTATGATGCGATGTTCAATGCAATCAGGGATGCGTATGACCATATCCATTTGGAGATGTTCATCATCCGCGATGATCATATCGGCAATCAGCTTAAGGATCTGCTGATTGAAAAGGCCCATGAAGGTCTTGCTGTACGGGTACTTTATGACAGCGTGGGATGCTGGCGTCTGGGACGGAGATACCTCAAGGAATTGGAGTCTGCCGGGGTCGAAGTGCAGGTGTTTTTTCCGGTGATGTTCCCGGTCATACGTCGGGAGCTGAACTATCGCAACCACAGGAAAATCCTGGTTGTTGACGGCGTGACAGGCTTTGTCGGCGGTCTGAACATCGGCGATGAGTATCTGGGTGCCGATGAGAAATTGGGATTCTGGCGGGATACGCATATCAAGCTTACGGGTGAATGCGTATACAGCCTGCAGAGCATCTTCGAACTGGACTGGAAATTCGCTTCAGGCATGCCGTTGACCGGAGAACGCTATTTCCCGCCCTTGAGCCGGGAAGGACACAGTATTGTCCAAATTGCCGCCAGCGGTCCGGATTCAGACTGGCAGGCCATACTGCAGGCATACTTCATGATGATAGCGACAGCGGAGAAACGGATCTGGATCACAACACCTTATCTGGTTCCGGAGGAAAGTCTGCTGATGGGATTGAAAACGGCGGCACTCAGCGGGGTGGATGTCCGGATCATCATTCCATCCAAGGCAGACCATTTCCTTGTCTACTGGGCATCCCGTGATAATATTGAAGAGCTCCTGGAAGCCGGCGTGAAAATCTACACTTATCAAAAAGGGTTCATACACAGTAAGATCCTTTTGGTCGATGGGATCGGCGCCTCCATAGGGACGGCCAATCTTGATGTCCGCAGCCTTGAAATAAATTTTGAAGTGAACGCTTTCATATATGACAAGGTTTTCGTCAAGCGACTGGAAGAAGACTTCGAATCGGATTTGGATGATTCTAAAGAAATCCTTCTGGATGAGCACCGGACCAGGGGGATGGGCCATCGTTTTTTGGAATCACTGGGGCGTATCGTTTCGCCGCTGCAATAAGGAGGAAGTATGCGTTACTGGCTCATCATGATCTTCGGCCTGATTCTTGATCAGGGCAGCAAATGGCTGGCCGAGACAAGGCTCAGTCAGACCGACACCATACCTCTGATCAAAGGGGTTTTTCACTTGACCTATACGAGAAACACAGGTGCCGCATTCAGCATTCTACGGAACCAGCAGATGCTGCTCATCATCATAACATCAGCAGTCATGCTGATGCTCGCACTCTGGCTGTTCCGTCTTGTCCCTCAACAGGGAAATGGTGCTCTTAAGATCGCCCTGATGTTTATTCTTTCCGGCGGAATCGGCAATCTGATTGACCGGATACGCCTGAATTATGTGATTGACCTGTTCGATTTCAGGCTGATCAACTACCCGATATTCAACGTGGCAGACTGCCTCATCGTTGTTGGAACAATCCTGCTTGGATGGCTTATCCTGTTCAGGGATCTAAAGCTGTAATCAGATGCAAAGAGAGGTCGGATATGAGGTTGTATTTTAAGGTTTTTACTGCGGCACTTCTGTGTTTCACAGTTATGATAGGGACCGGTCTATATACATATGTGCAGAGCGAGCCGAGCGGTGTTTCGCAGGAGCCGTTCCGGCCTTCAGAGGATTACAGGAAATCGGAAGACATTTCGGAGTCTGACCGTCTGGACCGGGACATAATGACCAGCAAAAGCAAACGGCTGAATGTCCTTCTGATGGGCTCCGATGGCGGCAGGTCCGATACCATGATGCTGGTCAGCTTCGATCCTGAACGGAAGCTGCTGGATATTGTATCTGTCCCGAGGGACACATACAATAAACTTCCTGGTCATGAGGGTCTCGGTTCGGAAAAAATCAATGCGGTCTATGGTTTCAAAGGGGCTGAGGGCGGTCCTGAAGGCGTTGCAAGACAAATTGAAAAGCTGCTCCAGGTTCCGGTTCATTATTATGTCAATGTCGATTATCAAGGGGTCAGAGAGGTTGTGGACATTCTTGGAGGCATCGATGTCGATGTACCGGTCCGAATGCTGTATGACGATCCCTATGCGGAGCCCCCCCTCCATATAGACCTTAAAGCAGGGAATCAGACTCTTGACGGAGATGAGGCCATTCAGTTCCTGCGGTGGCGGAAGAACAACGGCGGCGAACAGCAGGGTGACCTTCAACGGATTGAAAGACAGCATGCTTTTGTGAAAACGGCAATGAAGAAAGCCGTAAGTCTGAAACTTCCTCAAGTGATAAAAGCGTCTTTCAAAAACCTGAAAACGGATATGGCAGTGGACAAGATGCTGATTCATGCCGTGGCTGCGGTTGGGATGGACATGTCAAAATTACAGTCCTATATGATTCCCGGCGAGGTGAGTATGATCAAGAACCTCAGCTGTTACATTCATGACCGCGAGGGGACAGAGGCTATGATGCTCGGGATCTATAACCGGACCGGTGAAGAAGTGTCAGGTGCAGCAACTCAGGAAATATCTGAAGATAATCAGTAAGGGAAAACGCAAAGAGGCTGCATATAACAGGAATATTTCCTGTTATATGCAGCCTCTTTTATGATCCGGTTGCCTTACTCTATTCGTTCGTAAGCATTTGTGCCACATCATCGATATTTCCGGCCCCGACAGTGAGGATCAGATCACCCTCAGAGACATGACGGCTCAGGTAGTCGACGATTTCGGGGAAGCTATCCAGATAAATTGCCTGTTTTCCGGTTTCGAGGATCTTATCGACCAGATCCTGTCCGTGTACACCAAGGGTATCGGTCTCCCTGGCAGCATAGATCCTGGTGATTATCACCTGATCCGCTCCTGAGAAACAGGTTGAGAACTCGTCCATAAGTTCTGCAGTGCGGGTATAGGTATGCGGCTGAAAGATGCACCAGACTTTCTTGTGCTCGGTCTGGGCTGCTGCTGTGAGGGTCGCCCGGATTTCTGTGGGATGATGTGCGTAATCGTCAACCACGGTGGCGCCCATGAAAAGGCCCCGGTGTTCAAAACGCCTGCGGGCTCCTTCGAACGTGCTCAGGCTCTCCTGGACGGCTGAGAATGCCACATCACAGCGAAGCGCTGCTGCAATGGCTGCCAGCGCATTATAAACGTTATGTAGCCCAGGGACGTTGAGCGTTACCGGGCCCATGATTTTCCCCCGGTAAACCAGCGTGAACGTAGCACAACCGGACCCGTTGTATACGATGTCCTGAGCCGTGCAGTCAGAATCACTGCTGAGTCCGAAGGAAAGGGCGTCCACAATGGTTCCTTCCAACAGGCGTTTGCAACTAGGGTCATCGTTGTTGTAGACCATGAAACCGCCTTCGGTTATCTGTGCTGTAAACCGGGAGAAGGATTCGATGATATGCTCAAGGTTCCGGAAATAATCCAGGTGATCCTCCTCGATATTCAGGATGATTGCGCAATGAGGCCGAAAACTGAGGAAGCTGTCCTTATATTCACAGGCCTCGGCCACCAGGTACGGAGTCTTTCCAGCCTTGGCATTGCCCTTGATTTCACGGATATCCCCGCCTATCAGCATAGTTGGATCCATGCCGCCCTTTTCAAGGATGACAGAAAGCATGGAGGTGGTGGTTGTTTTTCCATGAGTACCGGCAACTGCCAGACTTTTATCAAATTCCTCCATCAACATGCCCAGCATTTCCGCCCGATTCACAGAAGGGATACCGGAAGTGCGAGCCTGAAGCAACTCGGGGTTGTCATCCTTTACCGCTGCGGTATACACTACCAGATCAGCGCCGGATACCTGGTCAGCCGAATGTCCCATATAGATACGTGCGCCCTTCTTTTCCAGTCGCTTTGTGACGATGGAAGCCCTCATGTCGGAGCCTGAAACAGTATACCCCTTGGAGAGCATCATTTCAGCCAGGCCGCTGACTCCGATACCGCCGATGCCGATCAGATGTATGTGCCGTTTTTTAATTTCCGTATTTATCATGAAAAATCTCCTCAGATGAATTAGTAGCCTTGCTTGTTTTATGGTAAACCAAATTGAAACAATTGCCAACAGTTATTATATCATAAAGAACACTTGTTTTAAAACAGCTTGTCGGTTCCATTCTGAAATGCATTGCCAAGACTGCAAAATACGAATAAAATAGGGAAGAAGAAAAAAAATATTCGGTATTTTCAGGGGGACATCATGAAGCGCAACGAACGAGTCGGGGCACTGGTAAAAATACTGTGTGATTCACCCAACCGCATCTTCACACTTTCCTATTTCACAGAGATCTTCAATTCTGCAAAAAGCACAGTAAGCGAAGATCTGCTGGTTGTAAAGAAATTGATGGATCAGATGAAATTAGGGAAAGTACTGACAATGCCTGGCGCATCCGGAGGAGTCAAATACATCCCCCATGTCACACAGGAATCCCGGCAGCTTTTTCTGCAGGATCTGTGCGATCGAATAAAAGAGCCGGGCCGGGTCATTCCAGGAGGCTATCTTTATCTGGCGGACCTGCTCTGCCATCCGGACTATGTCAGCCGGATAGGGGCCATATTCGCTGAGCGCTTCATCGACGAGCAGATTCAGACCGTTGTGACCGTTGAAACCCGGGGAATCCCCATTGCCATGATGACTGCCCACTATCTGAACGTGCCCTTGGTCATCATACGTAATGAAAATAAACCGACGGAAGGTCCCACGGTCAGCATCAACTACGTCTCCGGCTCCAAAGGGGATCTTAAGACCATGTATGTTCCGAAAAGGGCGATTCGCCCGAACTCCAACATTCTGATCATTGATGGTTTTCTCAGGGGTGGAGGAACCGTTAAAGGGATGACCGATCTAGTTCAGGAATTTGATGCACGTGTTCGGGGTGTCGGTGTGCTGATAGAGTTCGTGGAACCCTTGAATAAACTGGTACACTCCCATTATTCGCTATTAAAGCTGGATGACGGCGCTCCCAACGATTCAGTCAGAATCATCCCGAATCCTCAGATTTAACGGAAATGATTTCCATGGGATAACACCTTTATTTTGGAAAAAGTGGTTTTAATTCTTTTAGGGATGGTGTATATTGTTCCTATATCGAATGGAAATACTTGAAAAAGGTGGGGGGTCGCCATGAACATAACGGATATCAAAATTCGCAAGATACACAACGAAGGAAAGATGAAGGCGGTTGTCTCTGTGACCATCGACAACGCGTTTGTCGTTCATGACATCAAGATCATCGACGGCAACAACGGACTTTTCGTAGCTATGCCGAGTCGCAAGATCAGCGATGAGGAATACAGGGACATCGCACACCCTATCAATTCCAGCGCCAGGTCCTCCATGCAGGACATGATTTTTGACGAGTATAACAAAGCAATGCTGGACCGGGTGCAGAAGGCTGATTTCATACAGAAATCAGATGACACGACAGCAGTTCCATTTAATCCCGAGGTCAGAGAATTAAGCGAAGGATATGATCCTTTCAACTGATCTTCATCCGATTTGGAGCTGTATTTAACCCATAAGACATGCTGTCCGAATCCGGGCAGCTTTTTATTTGCGAAGGCTTTGGTCCCTTATCCTTGTCAATCCCCATAAAAATGATATAATTATTGCTGATTAAGTTCGGAAAAAACCATGTACTCAAACAGTGGAATGGATCATATTCCCGGAGGAGCTCTGACTATGTCTCAAACTACAGTCCTGATCCTGGCCGCAGGCGCTGGCACCCGCATGAAATCCAGTATGCCGAAGGTGCTGCATCAGGTGGCAGGTATCAGTATGATTGAACACATTCTCGATCTGTGTGATGATTTGAATCTGAGCAGTCCCATAACGGTCATCGGACACGAGGCTGAACAGATGCGAAGCGCGTTGAAAAACAGAAGCACGAGGTTTGCTCTGCAGGAACAGCAGTTGGGAACAGGGCATGCTGTAATGGTTGCCCAGGAACAGATTCCTGACCAGGGAAATACCCTTATCCTTTACGGCGATGTCCCTCTACTGAAAAAACAAACGGTAGCGGCATTCCTGAAACAGCATGAGGATGAAGAGAATACGGCTACGGTCATGACGACGTACATGGCTGATCCAACGGGCTACGGCCGCATCGTCCGCAACGGATCCGGCAAAGTGGTTCAGATTGTCGAACAGCGGGATGCAACGGAAGAACAGCAGATAATCAACGAAATCAACACAGGAATCATGTGCTTCAACACAAAGTACCTGAAGATCGCTCTTAAGAATCTGACCAATGACAATGATCAGAAGGAATACTACCTGACGGATGCAATTGAACTTCTTGAAAAATCTCAACTGTCCGTAGGTGCATATGCTGTGGCGGACGAAAGGGAAGTCATGGGCATCAATTCCCGTGTCCAGCTCCATGAGGCTGAGCAGATATATCGCGAAAGCCGGCTTGCGGAACTGATGGAGTCCGGAGTGACGATCATTGATGCCGGAAGCACCTGGATTGAGAAATATGTGAAGGTCGGCAGGGACACGATGCTGCTTCCCGGCTGCTATCTGCGGGGAAATACGGAAATCGGCGAAGGCTGCATGATCGGTCCTAACGCACACATATCAAATTCCATCATCAGTGACAATGTTCAGATCAACAACTCCACGGTGGTCGACAGCAAAGTGGATACGGAGAGCACCGTTGGTCCCTATGCCAATCTGAGGCCTGGAAGTGACCTTGGCAGGAAGGTGAAGATCGGAGATTTTGTCGAGGTGAAAAATTCTCGGATTGATGACGGCGCCAAGGTATCGCATCTTTCCTACATCGGCGACGGACATGTGGGCAAAGAGGTTAATATTGGCTGCGGCGTCGTGTTTGTCAATTATGACGGTGTAAACAAGTTTCGGACCGAAGTCGGCGATAATGCCTTCATAGGCTGCAACACGAATCTGGTAGCGCCTGTGACCGTTGGAGCTAACGCCTATGTGGCTGCCGGATCAACCATTACAAATGATGTTCCTGAGGATGCGCTGGGAATTGCCCGTGCCCGGCAGGAGAACAAGGAAGGCTGGGTAACACGGAAACGCGGGAAAAAGGAATAGCAGCGAGGGCTGAGGGGGACATCATGCATAACAGAGGAAAGAAGATCAAAATATTTACCGGAAACGCCAATCGCGAACTGGCAGTAAAGATATGCAAGGAACTGGGTATTCCCCTGGGCGATGCGGAAGTCAACCGATTCAGCGATGGGGAGATCAACGTGAATATCAGCGAGACCGTGCGGGGCGCCGATGTGTTCATCATCCAGCCTGTAAGTCCGCCGTCGGTCAATACCTACCTCATGGAGCTTCTGATCATGATTGATGCTCTCAAACGGGCATCGGCAGGAAGAATTACCGCCGTCATTCCATACTATGGATATGCACGTCAGGATCGGAAGGCAAAAGCCAGGGATCCGATTTCGGCCAAATTGGTTGCCAATCTCATCGAGGCCGCAGGTGCGGACAGACTCTTGACAATGGATTTGCATGCTGCTCAGATTCAGGGATACTTTGATATTCCGGTCGATAATCTTATCGGCGGTCCGATTCTGGCGGATTATTTCAACGGGTTGGGGATCAGCGACCTGGTTGTGGTATCACCGGATCTTGGGAGTGTAACCCGATCCCGCAAATTCGCCGATATGCTTGACGCCCCGATAGCAATCATTGATAAACGAAGGCCAAAAGCAAATGTGTCCGAGATCATGAACATCATCGGCGAGATTGAAGGAAAGAACGTGATCCTTGTTGATGACCTGATCGATACGGCGGGAACCATCTGCAATGCCGCTGCGGCACTGAAAGAAATGGGGGCAAGGGACGTGTACGCATGCTGTACCCATGCGGTTCTTTCGGGCCCGGCATTTGAAAGGATTGAACAGTCAGCCATCAAGCGGCTGATTGTCCTGGATACGATTCTTCTGCCGGAAACCAGGATTCTGGATAACATGAAGATCCTCTCTGTAGCCCCTCTCTTTGCAGAGTCGATCCGACGCATTTTCACCAATGAATCCGTCAGCCGCCTTTTTGACTGATATCAATCTGAAGGATCTCCGGAAGTCCGGAGGTCCTTTTTTAAAAATAATTGTCGAATATTGTCGAAAAAAGTTGAAGGCTTGCAGGGATTTTCAATTCCATGGCTAATTATAACGGGATATGTCAGTTTTAAGGGAGAGGGAGGATTACGATGTCGGACAACAAAAGAACAAACGGGTTGGAAAAAACCCAGGGGAGCGGAATACGGATCAAGCTGATGGGGAGCTTCGGTCTGTTGATTGCACTATCTCTGGTAGTACTGGGTTTCAGCATTTATGGAGTGGCAACGAAAATACTCGAAAAGAATCTTACGGAATTATCCCAGCAGATGAACAATCAGACGGTACTGTTCATCGATAATTATCTGGCCCGTTTCTCGGATGCCATGAATACAGTGGCAACGGATGCGGATGTTTTGAATTCCCTGACGGATCCGGTCAGTAAGGACCGTATGATGGCCGAATTCCAGAATATGGTTGATTCGAACAGCAACATCATGTTTACATATTTGGGAGCAGCGGACAAGGGCATGTACATGAAGCCTGATGACGAGCTCCCAGCAGACTATGACCCAACGAGCAGGCCTTGGTATAAAGGTGCCGTTGCTCAGGACAGGATTCTATGGACAGATCCATACAACGATGCATCTACAAATGAATTGGTAACAACAGTTGCGATTCCCGTAAAGAACAATGGGACACTTATCGGCGTACTGGGGCTTGATATCAACCTCAACACATTGTCAGAGGCTATGGGTCAGACGAAAATCGGTCAGGAAGGATTCTCATTCCTGATTGACAGTCAGAACATCATCATGACATTTCCGAAGGGTGCCGACGGCAATGATCTGATGATGATCGGTAAAACCGTGAAAGATGAAACACTGCTGGGTGCCATTACGGGCAAAGTTGATAATGAGTCCTTGAAAACCAAACTGGACCTTTCTGCCCTTGCAGAATTCGGTGATGGTGCCGATGAGAAGATAGTGGCGGATGCCTCCAAGGTGGTTCTTCCGGAAATCGGCGACAGTTATGTTACTGTCAAATACCTGAAGGATTACAACTGGACACTGGTTTCAGTCGTTAAGAAAAAAGAACTCCTCGCAGATACTCAAAAATTCCTGACAAGCATCATCGTAACGGGAATTGCAGCACTGATACTCGCAGTCGTTGTTTCCTGGCTGTTTGCAAGAGGTCTCACCTTACGTATAAATAAAATGCTGGGCATGCTTTCCAGGGCACGGGATGGGGATCTGACCGTGGATTTCAAGCTTGAAGGCAGGGATGAGATCGGTGTAATCGGTCATTACCTTTCAGACACATTCGGCCAATTGGGCGGACTGATCCGGGAAATCAAGAACATTGCCGGTGAAGTGACCGCTGCAGCTGAGAACCTGGCAGCGACCTCGGAGGAAACCAGCGCATCGGCGGAGGAAGTGGCCCGTACGGTCAATGAGATCGCCAGAGGGGCATCTGAGCAGGCTCATGATGCTGAACAGGGCGTTACGATCGCACAGAGTCTTTCTCTGAAAATAACTGAGCTTAATGCACGGACCAAGGACATGATCACATCGGCCAAATCAGTGATCGATGCAAATCAATCGGGAATGAACTCCCTGAACAGCCTGAAAGAGAAGACAAGACAGTCTGATGATGCCAACACCCGTATCGAGGGAGCCATTACAGAGTTGGATCAGAAGACTCAGTCCATCGAAGCGATTCTGGATACCATCAGTGCAATCTCTGTTCAAACCAACCTGCTTGCGCTGAATGCATCGATTGAAGCAGCCAGAGCCGGTGAACACGGCCGAGGATTCGCCGTTGTCGCGGATGAGATACGGAAGCTTGCAGAACAGTCCAGTAGGGCTGCGGATGAAGTAAGGGTGATCGTCACCAACATCAAGTCCGACAGCACGAAGACTGTCACAAGCATGAAGGATGTCAGGGTCATTTCTCAGGAGCAGTCCCATGCGGTAACGGAGGTCAGTGGTTCATTCCAGACTATTTTCGGTTCCATCGAGCAGATTTCTGAAATGATAAAAACCATCAGCGTCTTTGTTAATGACCTGGGCTCGGATAAGGATTGCATCGTCCAGTCGATTGAGAACATTTCAGCCGTTTCTGAAGAGACTGCAGCTGCTTCTGAGGAAGTAAGCGCCTCTATGGATCAGCAGTCCACAGCTGTGGATGAGGTGGCGAGAGCGGCGGAGCGTCTGAATGAGATTTCAGTGGATCTCAGCGGGAAGATTTCAAAATTCAAAGTGTAAGATAAATTCTTCACCAACCAGAGGGGCAGAAAATGAATCATACTGTAAAAGAAGAATCGGATTTCACAGAATCCAGGGTAAAACGAGGAATTCGCTTCAAACTGATGGGGATGTTCATCCTGCTTATTGGGCTGCCTCTCGCCGTCATGGGTGCAATGCTGTATATACGGTCGTATCAGAATCTCGAAAGCGAGCTGGAACGAAACTCCAAGGCTGCGTTATCGATAACCCAGGACGGTATAAGCAATTACCTGAAAGAATTCCGATTCATGATCGATTTCGCTTCCAGGGATGTCAATGTGCAGCAGATACTCAGTGATCCTGCTGCAAAGGGACAGGTCCTGGAGCTGATCAACCGGATACTTGCCAGCGAACAGGATGTCATGGCGGTCTATGTCGGCGACATCACCGGGAGTATGGCCACCGTGTCCAATCCGCCTTCGGATCTCCCGGAAGGTTATGATCCTCGCGTCCGTCCCTGGTACAAGGATGCAGTAGCCAAGGGTGAGCTGATGTTCACTGCTCCGTATGTTGATGCTTTCACGGGCAAGCTGGTGATCTCTCCAGTGGTTCCCATTTTCAACAAGGCTGGCGGCAATGAATTTGTCGGAGTCCTCGGTGCTGATATTTCGTTGAGTGTCATATCGGATGCCATTGCAAAAACGACGATAGGCCGCAGCGGGTATGTGACGATCGTAGCATCGGACCTGACTGTCATGACCCATCCGAATAAGGATCTGATAGGCAAGAATCTGAGTAAGGATTTGAAAATCACAGGTTTGGTTGATGCCATCAAGCAGCTTGAGCAGTCTCCTGAGATGAAGGACATCTTCATATCCTACATGTTCGAAGGAAAGAAAAAGTACGCGACGATCCGAAAATCCGATCTGGGATACCTGGTAGCTTCCTTTGAGAAAGCGGAAGTGCAGGAAGAAGCAACGAAAGGTTTGATCTATCTCATAACGCTGGGCATGGTATCGCTCGTTCTGGCATTGCTGGTGTCGTTCTTCTTCTCCAATAAGCTGACCGGTCATGTGAAGAAAATGCTCGCCGGTATGGAGCAGGTCCGTAAGGGGGATCTGACGGTCCGTTTCGATGTGGACAGTGATGATGAACTGGGTAAGCTGGGTCAGTACTTCACTGCAACCATTTCGGAACTGGGGACACTGGTCAAGAGTATTCAGGATATTTCCAGTGAAGTAACCCTTTCGGCTCAGAATCTGGCATCAACATCCGAGGAAGCCAGCGCTTCGGCGGATGATGTGGCAAGAACAGTTGATGAAATAGCCAAAGGCGCCTCCGATCAGGCCCAGGATGCAGAAAAGGGCGTGCAGGTTGTCCTGGCCCTTTCTACAAAATTCGTGAAGCTGAACGACCGTACGAATAAGATGATTGAAGCCGCCCACAGCGCTTCCGGAGCAAATCAGGAAGGCGTTCGGTCAATCGGCAGTCTTAAGGACAAGACCAAACTTACGGATGAAGCCAATGAACGGATTGAAGCGGTCGTGATGGAGTTGGATAACAAGACTCAATCCATCGGCGTCATTCTCGACTCCATCAGCGCCATCGCCGTACAGACCAATCTGCTGGCCTTGAATGCTTCCATCGAAGCGGCCCGGGCTGGGGAACACGGCCGTGGATTCGCAGTGGTTGCTGAATAAATCCGAAAGTTGGCAGAAGAATCCAGCGGTGCGGCCAATAAGATCAGGGGTATTGTCACCAATATCCTGGCCGACAGCACGCGCAGTGTTTCAAGCATGAAAGAAGTGAAAGTCATCACACGGGAGCAATCTCATGCGGTAGAGGATGTGAATAAGACCTTCGGAACCATTTCAGAATCCATTGTGCTGATTACCAACGAAATCGAGACAATCAGCGCTTTCATACAGGAACTGAACCGGGACAAGGATCAGATAGTCGAGGCTATCGAGAATATCTCAGCCGTATCTGAAGAGACAGCGGCGGCGTCGGAGGAAGTAAGTTCTTCCATGGATCAGCAGACCATCGCTGTCGAAGAAGTGGCAAGAGCCGCTGAACGGCTTAATGAGATTTCTGTTGAGCTGAACGGTGCGGTGCGGCGTTTCAATGTATGATGATGCATCCGTTTTAAATCAGTAAGATTTCATTCCTGTTAAAACAGGCTGCGACCTATCTGGTCGCAGCCTGTTTTGTGCTATAATGATTCCTGTGAAAGTGAGGTGGCGTTCGTGTATGTCTTCGTCGGTTTGGGTAACCCGGGTGTAAAATATGACAGTACCAGGCACAATATAGGGTTTGAAGTGATTGATCACTTCGCGAGAACCCATCATATTCCTGTACGGAAAATCAAACACAAAGCACTGATCGGGGAAGGTCGCATCGGGGAAGAGCAGGTTGTCCTTGTGAAGCCCCAGACATATATGAATCTCAGTGGGGAATCCCTGCAAAGCATCATCCGGTTCTACAAGATACCACTTGAGAACCTTGTGGTCATATACGATGATATTGACCTGGAGACGGGAAAAATCCGCATCCGTCAACATGGAGGGGCTGGCACGCACAACGGAATGCGCAGCATTCTGACGCATCTGAATTCCGAGAAATTCCCACGGATCAGGATGGGTGTGGGCAAACCCGTTCAAGGAGATCTTGCGGATTATGTGCTCAGCCGTTTCAAGCCTGATGAGATCCCATTGATGGAAAAAGCCATCATAAGAGCGACTGAAGCGCTGGAACTGTTGATTAAAGAAGACCTACAGAAGGCAATGAACGTTTACAACCTCAATATATGAATCACCAGGGTGGATAACAGATGCGGGAACAGATCCTACGAATTCTGGAAAAAACCGAATCGTTTCAGC
>CAZEHS010000064.1:0-18706 GCA_964511875.1 uncultured Peptostreptococcaceae bacterium | reverse complement strand
GCGGAATTTATACTGCTCAAGCAACAAAAGAAACTTACAAAGAACTTGAAAATCTAGCAGAAATAATTATTAAAGCAAACTTTACTGTGATTATTGATGCCGCCTTTCTTCAGCATTCACAACGAGATTCTTTTTATAAACTTGCAAATCGACTAAAAGTACCTTTTTATATATTACATTGCAAAGCAAATGATTCTGAGATACAACAACGAATAAAAAAAAGGTTAAATAGCGCAAGTGTTTCTGAAGCGTTTGCGACTTGCTAGCATACATGGAACTGTCAGGGATCGAGGAAAGATATCTGCATCAGCACCTAAAAAGGTGCTGTTGTTGTTTATCGGGGTATAATTAGGATAGATATAATTGAAAACGCTGTCCTGCCCAGCTAAGGGAGGTCTCTTATGTTATGCGAACGCTGTAAGAAAAATGAAGCGACGGTCCACATCATCCGAGTGGTTAATGGGGATCGTAAAGAGCACCACTATTGTGAATCCTGTGCTGTGACCCAGGAAAACATTGATTTTGATACCCCGTTTGCGGCCAACAGCTTTCTTACCAGTCTGATAGAATCCATTCAGAGCACGCCGATGAAGGTCAATTACATTAAAACGACCACCTGTTCCAAGTGCGGCATGAATTATGGGCGATTCAAGCAGACCGGACGGCTGGGGTGCGACGAATGCTACCGGGCCTTTGAGGATAAGCTGATTCCGTTGATAAAGCGGGTACAGGGCTCTGAGCAGCACACTGGGAAAGTGCTGAGAAGAGCCACGGGACCTGTCAGGATCAAGCATGAGATCGAGCATTTAAAAGCATCGCTGCAGTACGCTCTCGCTCAGGAGGCTTACGAAGAAGCCGCACAGCTTCGGGATCAGATCCGAGCCCTCGAGAAGGAATATCAGGAGGAAGGAGGGAACCGTTCATGACTAAATGGATGGAATCGGAAGGACCGCTTAAGCCTTTCGTTCTCAGCAGCCGTATACGTCTGGCCCGGAATTTCACCTTCGTCCCCTTCCCCCTGGCCATGAATGTTGAAATGGCGAGAAAGGTGATCCAGGAGGTCCGTGAACGGATCGTTGAGGGATCCGAAGGGTTCAGAATGAGCTATGATCTGCATGAAAGTGAAAAGCTCTCCCTCCAGGAGAAACGGCTGCTGCTGGAAAAACACCTGGTCAGTACAGAGTTCATCAATGAACGCTTGCCTGGGCTCCTGCTGCTCAACAAGGATGAAAGCGTCAGCATCATGGTGAACGAGGAGGATCACCTCCGGATCCAAAGCCTTTTGCCGGGACTTCAGCTGTACAGGGCATGGGATGCGGCCAACGAGGTGGATGACTATATCGATGAAATGATGGCGTATGCTTTCAATGAGAAGCTGGGCTATCTGACTTCATGCCCTACCAATGTGGGGACGGGTCTCCGGGCGTCCGTGATGATGCACCTGCCTGCCCTGGCTTTGACCGGTACCATGGACAGGATCCTGCAGGCGGCCAGTCAGATAGGTCTGGCTGTGAGGGGTCTTTACGGAGAGGGCTCTGAAGCCCAGGGAAACATGTTTCAGATTTCCAACCAGCAGACCCTTGGGCGCTCTGAAGGGGAGCTGATTGATACCCTTAATGATGTCGCCGGGCAGATCGCTACTGAAGAAAGAAATGCACGGGAACTGCTGATCCGGAACAGCCGCATTGAAATTGAAGACCGTGTCTGGCGATCCTACGGCATCCTGAAGAATTCCCGGATACTGACCTCCAAGGAGGCCTTGGAGCGTCTGTCAGACCTGCGTCTGGGAATTGAAACCGCACTTTTTGAAGCTCTGGACCTCAATCAGGTTGACGAGCTGCTGTTCCGCATCCAGCCGGCCTTTCTCCAAAACACTGCCGGCCGCGAACTCACCCCCTCCGAACGGGACAGCTTCCGTGCTGAATGGGTGAGAGGAAAGCTGTAAATAATAAAGAATTAACCACGGAATACACGGAAAAAAGCGGATGACTAAAGGTTATGATGGATACGAAAAACTTCCGACAATATTTTTCCCGCATTTTTCCGTTTTTTTCCGTGTATTCCGTGGTAAAAAATTCACTTGATCTTCTAATTATGGAGGTGATTTTCTTGTCGATTTTTGACCGTTTTTCTGAAAGTGCCAGGCGTGTGGTGGGGCAGGCGATGGAGGAAGCAAAGTCACTCAGGCATCACTATATAGGAACGGAGCATCTGCTGTTGGGACTGCTGCAGGTGGAAGGGACCCTGGCTCACGTGATCCTGACGGAATCGGGAATGACTTATGAGAACATGCGCAACGCAATCATCGGCTCTGTATGTCTCGGTGAACAGCCCGTAGAGGTTGAAGGGTATACTCCCAGGGCGAAGCGGAGCTTCGAAGCGGCATTTGTGGAAGCCCGCAGGTTCCGGCTCAATACCATCGAGCCGGAGCAGCTTCTGCTGGGGATATTGCGGGATCAGGATTCCTTTGCGGCGAAGGCGGTATACAGTGTTGGAATCACCTATGAATCGGCTTTCGCAGCGCTCCTTAAGATGATGGGGAAATCGATCGGAAGCAGGGAAGAGGAAGGGGTACCCTATGCGGAGGCGGAGAAGGCGCCCCAAACCCAGCTGGAAAAGTATGGCCGTGATCTGACGGCTCTGGCAAGGGAAGGCAAGCTGGATCCTGTAATCGGCCGCGAGGATGAAATCCGCAGGGTGATCCAGGTGCTCAGCCGTCGAACCAAAAACAATCCCTGCCTGGTCGGTGAACCGGGAGTAGGGAAAACCGCTGTCGTTGAAGGGCTGGCACAGCAGATCGCGACTGGAACCATCACTGATATCCTGAAAAACAAGCGGGTGATATCCCTGGATATGGCCATCATCCTGGCAGGTGCGAAATACCGGGGTGAATTCGAGGAACGGCTGACCAAGGTGGTTGAGGAGATCAAGAAGGACGGGAATATCATCCTGTTCATCGACGAAATGCACACCATTATCGGTGCAGGAAGTGCGGAGGGTGCAATAGACGCCTCCAATATCCTGAAACCGGCGTTGTCAAGGGGTGAGCTGCAGGCTGTGGGAGCCACAACCCTCGATGAGTACAAGAAATATGTTGAACGGGATGCGGCTCTTGAAAGGCGATTCCAACCGATCACCGTGGAAGAACCCTCTGTTCCTCTGACCATCGAGATTCTTAAAGGGCTAAGAGACCGTTATGAGGCGCATCATAAGGTGAAGATCACCGATGGGGCTCTTGTTGCGGCGGCGGAGCTGTCCCACCGGTATATTTCGGGCAGGTTCCTGCCGGATAAAGCTGTGGATCTGATGGATGAGGCAGCATCCCGAATCAAGCTGCAGGTGAATATCCATCCCGAAGAAATAGGAGCGATGGAGGCTGAGCTGGAGACAGTTCGACGCCAGAAGGACCAGGCCGTCATGAACCAGAAATATGAGGAGGCTGCCCGGTACAGGGACCAGGAACGTCAGAAGCTCGATCAGCTGGAGCAGCTGAAATTGAACTGGAAAAAGAATCTGATGCCCCACGAGATAGTGACGGAAGAGGATATCGCCCATATTGTTGCTCTTTGGACAGGTATTCCGGTTCAAAGGCTGGCCATGGGGGAATCGGAAAAACTCATGGCCATGGAAAGCCTGCTTCACCAGCGGGTTGTGGGACAGGATGAGGCTGTTTCCGCAGTGAGTCGTGCAATAAGACGTGCTCGGGTTGGACTAAAGAATCCAAATCGGCCTATCGGGACATTCATTTTCCTCGGACCTACCGGCGTGGGTAAGACGGAACTCTCCAAGGCATTGGCAGAAGCGCTTTTCGGAGATGAGTCGGCCATCGTCCGCATAGACATGTCCGAATACATGGAAAGGCACTCCGTTTCCAAGCTTATCGGTTCCCCTCCGGGTTATATCGGCTACGACGAAGGGGGACAGCTGACCGAGAAAATAAGGAGGAAGCCGTATTCGGTGATCCTCTTCGACGAAATTGAGAAAGCCCATCCAGATGTATTCAATCTGCTCCTTCAGATGCTGGATGACGGCCGTCTGACGGATGCGCGGGGCAGGACGGTGGATTTCCGCAACTCGGTGATCGTCCTGACCTCCAATGTCGGGGCTGAGCGGATCAAGAAACAAAAGACCCTAGGCTTTACCAGCAGCTCCGGGGGCAATAAGGATTATGAGAACATGAAGGACAGGCTGATGGAAGAACTAAAAGCTCATTTCAGGCCTGAATTCCTCAACAGGGTGGATGAGATTGTCGTGTTCCACGCCTTGGACCGGGAGAATGTCCGTCAGATCGTGGATATTTTCGCCAACGATCTCGGAAAAAGACTTGAGGCGCTGAATCTGACTACCCGTCTGGATGACAGCGCACGGGACTATCTGTTGAAGGAAGGATACAGTGAGGAATACGGTGCCCGCCTCCTTAAGCGGGTGATGACCAAACTGGTGGAGGATAAGCTGTCAGAGGCTATTCTGACAGGAAAAATCGCCCGGGGAGACCGGGTTCTGATCACAGCCGATGATGAAGGTATCAGGCTGGAGAGGATGGAGGAGGACAATCTTGGCGAAGGCAAAGAGTAAATTTATCTGTCAGGCATGCGGATTCATCAATACCAAATGGATGGGCAAGTGCCCGGAATGCGGTGCATGGGACAGTCTGGTAGAAGAACGGTTGGACGAGGATAAGCGCGGCACCCTGAAAGAAGCGGGATTCGGAGGCGAGAAGCCCCGGAGGCTCCATGAGATCACCCTGGATGAAGAAGAGCGGATGCTGACTGGAATCGGGGAACTGGATCTGGTTCTGGGGGGCGGTCTTGTGAAAGGCTCCCTGGTGCTGGTTGGCGGCGAGCCGGGAATAGGCAAATCGACTCTGCTCCTGCAGGCTGCGGACAGGGTTGCCAGGGAGCACAGGAAGGTGCTGTATGTATCAGGTGAGGAATCCCTTCGGCAGACCAAGCTGAGGGCGGCCAGGCTCGGGATAGCAGGAGAGCAGCTGTACCTTATTTCTGAGAATGAGCTGGAGCTGATATTCTCTGCCATCTCCGATTTGAAGCCGGATCTGGTCATCATCGACTCCATCCAGACGGTTTTTCAGGCTGACATTTCTTCGGCCCCCGGTAGTGTGAGCCAGGTCCGTGAGGCAACAGGTCAGCTTATGCGTCTGGCAAAGGGGATGGGCATCACGGTACTGATAGTCGGTCACGTGACCAAGTCCGGAGCCATTGCAGGACCAAAGGTTCTGGAGCATATGGTGGATACTGTGCTCTATTTCGAGGGGGAGAAGCACAATCTTTTCAGGGTCCTCCGGGCTGTGAAAAACAGGTTCGGCAGCACCAATGAGGTTGGAATCTTCGAAATGTCCGGAGGGGGGCTGATGGAGGTCAGCAATCCCTCCCAGCTGTTCTTGCTGCACCGCCCCAGTCAGGCTGCAGGCAGCGTGGTCATGAGCAGTGTGGAAGGGAGACGGCCTATCCTGGTGGAAATCCAGGCCCTGGCAGCACCGGCTCCTTTCGGTACCCCGAGGCGTATGGCGGTAGGGGTGGATTATAAACGTTCTGCCATGCTTATTGCAGTACTGGAGAAACGTCTGGGGATGAGGTTCCAGGATCATGATGCCTACATAAATGTTGTGGGCGGCATGGAGCTTGGAGAACCAGCAGCGGATCTTGCAGTCATGGCTGCTCTGGCCTCCAGTCTGCGCAATGATCCGCTGGAAGCAGATCTGGTGGTGTTCGGCGAAGTCGGGCTAACCGGAGAAGTGCGGGCCGTGAACGGTGCGGAGAAACGGGTTGTGGAAGCCCAGAAGCTTGGATTCCGCAGAGTCGTCATGCCCCAGGCGAATATGGCCGAATGCAAGGACATCAAAGGCATCGAGATGCTGGGCGCCGTATCACTGGAAGAAGCCTTCCGTCATCTGTTCGGAAGGTGAGATGGGTGATTGTCAATTTATCTTTTCCGCTCCCTTACTAGGGGAGTTTTTTTTGTTTTTGATACTTTAGCACCATGGGAAAAGTGCATAAAGAGGTCAAAAGTGGGTAGAAAGAACAGATAGCATGGAAGAGGGAGGTGTCTTGATGAAGCCGTTCATAGAGCATGAGGATGTCTATCTGGAAAAGTTGAAGCTGATGGCGCCAGGCACAGAGCTTTACCATGGCATCGAGAACGTACTCAGAGCCAAGACCGGAGCGCTGATTGTCATAGGACATAATGAACAGGTATCAAAAATCGTATCTGGTGGATTTGCCATCAACACGGAGTTCACTGCCAGTGCCCTTTATGAATTAGCCAAAATGGATGGTGCTGTCATCCTCAGCAATGATGCCCGGCAGATTCTTTATGCAAACGTGGAGCTAAGTCCTGACCCGAATCTCCCGACTTCAGAAACCGGCATCCGCCACCGTTCGGCAGAGCGTACAGCCCTTCAGACCGGTTTGGCGGTTGTTGCAGTCTCGCAGAGACGTGATGTAATCACCCTCTATCGCGGACCTCACAGGTATGTTTTCCAGGATGAGAGCAAGCTGCTTGCCAAGGCGAATCAGGCGCTCCAAACACTTGAGAAATACAGGCGGAATCTGAATGATGCCCTAAAGAACCTCAATACGCTGGAGGTTGAGGATAAGGCCACTCTCGGCGATGTCTGTCTGGTGGTTAAATTGATGGAAATCATCTATCGGATTGCCGACGAGATTGAGGTCTATACCGTTCAGCTGGGTAATGAAGGTCGTCTTGTAAGGATGCAGCTGGAGGAACTCAGTGCTTCCCTGGATCAGGAGTACAGGAATGTGGTGCTGGACTATGAAAACATGGAAGAGCGCTTCACTCTGCAGCTTTTCGGTGAACGGGTAGAATCGCTCTCGGATGAAGAGTTGCTGGATCATACCCGAATTGCATCAATTCTGGGATATCAGGATGATGAGGAAGTTCAGGATGCCCCGCTGGCTCCGAGGGGTTACAGGCAGCTGGCCCATATTCCCAGGTTGCCTCAGAATGTAATCAGCAAGGTGATCAATCACCACACGGATTTCCAGGGGATGCTGAAAGCGGATTCCGAAGAGCTCGAAGAAGTGGATGGCATTGGGGAGGCCAAGGCCAGAGCCATTTATGAGGGACTGCGACGGAAACGGGAAGCGGTACGGGGACATAGGACCGTGCATCTGTAATTTCATACTTGAAGACCGGAATCAGTCATGGGGAACTTCGTCGTCCCATGGCTGGTTTTTTGTTTTTGAACCTCTGAGCCCCACTTGTTTGAACCCTTGCAAGGCTATAAAAATCGTATTTGACATTATCTTTTGCCCTGTGATAAAATCAAGTTTTATTGACAGTGGCTGTCTTGGTAGACTATAATAAGGTTAGGTAGTCTGAAGGAGGGGTTCGATGTATCAGATTGGTGACAGGATTGTGTATCCCATGCATGGAGCCGGCGTCGTTGAGTCAATTGAGGATCGTGAGTTTTTAGGCGAAAACCAGCGTTTTCTTGTGGTCAGCCTTCCGCTGAAGCACATGAAGGTAATGCTGCCTGAACGTAACGTAGTAACATTGGGCGTTCGGGGAGTCATTGAACCTCATAAGGTGTGTGATGTCCTGACTGTTCTGGGTGAAGCGACTGATGAGATGAATCAGAACTGGAACAGAAGATATCGTGATAACATGGATAAGATTCGCAGCGGGGATATTTTCGAGGTTGCCCAGGTTGTGCGAAACCTGACACATATGGATCAAATCAAGGGTCTTTCCACTGGAGAACGGAAAATGCTTTCTGACAGCAGGCAGATTCTGGTCAGCGAATTGATTTTGGCGCAGGATGCGACTGAATCTGACGTTGAACGATTGATACAAGGTGCATTGATCACCTGATCAATAAGGATATGAATGCAATCATCAGGCATTTGTAAATCATTGACGTTTTTCATCAAGGATATTTTGCAAAAGCCGAAGTTGATTCGGCTTTTTATTTTTATCCGATGCCTTCATTTCCAAGACTCACGCTTTGATTCTTTCATGTCTTTTTCGTAAAAGGATCTTAATGGAATCTTAATAGTATGCATCAGAACGGTATGTTAATATAGATGTTGAAATTCCAATACTTTTGAGAAATTTGTTTGTAAAAGCCATATTGGGATATTAAAGCAAAAAAAGGAGGAAAAACATGTTTAAGCAGATTGCACGGGTGGCGATTGCGTTAGCCGGGGGATCCCTGGGTTATGGCGCATTTGTCCTGTTAGGCAATCTGGCCGCTGGCGGAGTTATTACACTGCCTGAGATAATGAGTCCTGTCAAAAGTCTTTCTACCATGGTGTTTTTTATTGTGATTACCGGACTTATATTTTACCTTGTATCACCATGGATATTAAGACACGGACAAAAGCTGGCACAGCGGACAGAAGTCGAATTGGAAAAAGTTCCAACCAATCAGATACTGGTTGGGACGGTGGGACTGATCACAGGGATGGTGATCGCGTATCTCTTAAGCGGTCTGATCAGAAATATGCTGGGGCTCAACGTTCTTTCCAGTATACTGTCGGCGGTTACTTACGGATTTCTGGGCTATCTCGGGGTCAGCTTTTCTACTAGGAAGGTCAATGATCTGGCTCGACTTCCGGAAATATTCAAGAATAAGGCTGCTGTTCCCAAGTTGGGTCATAAGCCTCCTGCCGGTGCGAAAAGTAAGATTCTTGATACCAGCGTCATCATCGATGGACGGATCGCGGACATCTGCCGGACCGGTTTTCTGGAAGGGCCTTTGGTTGTTCCGCAGTTCGTGCTCGATGAGCTCAGACATATCGCGGATTCTTCAGACAGTCTGAAGAGAAACCGGGGTCGTAGAGGCCTTGATATCCTGAAAATGATTCAAATGGAAAAATCCGTTGAAGTCAGAATCGTTGATACCGATTTTGTCGATGTGGCGGAGGTTGATATGAAGCTGCTGAAGCTGGCTCAAAAAATGGATGGCATGGTCATGACCAATGACTACAATCTCAACAAGGTAGCCGACCTTCAGAACATTCCGATCCTCAATATCAATGAACTCGCTAATGCAGTGAAGCCTGTTGTTCTGCCAGGGGAAGAGATGACTGTCACTCTTATCAAAGAGGGTAAGGAATCGAATCAGGCAGTGGCTTACCTGGATGATGGCACGATGATCGTAGTGGAGAACGGCCGGCGTTATATTGGTGAAACTCTGGGTGTACTGGTGACCAGCGTGCTCCAGACGGCTGCCGGACGTATGATTTTTGCTAAGCCGAAAGCCGTATGATTACATGTGGCTGATACCTTTGAAATGGACAGGAGATTGATGGAAACATCAGTCTTTTGTTGTATAAAGAAGACAAACCCTGAACCGAGGTCCTTATGACATCCGCCTACTCATTGATTATCCCAGCGGCCGGCAGCGGCAAGCGCATGGGGCATGGTCATAACAAGCTTTTCATATCACTGGCCGGAAAACCGGTACTCTGGCATACGCTCAAGGCGTTTGAGAACGCTGAAGGACTCAGTGAAATCATACTGGCAATCAGACCGGAGGATCGACAGGACATTGAAGACCTTCTGGACAGTCAAACCTTTGGTGTTCCAGTGCGGATGGTGACGGGAGGAGAAACACGTCAGGCGTCTGTGTTCAATGCATTGCAGGCGGTTGACCGGTTATCCGACAGCGTATGGATACACGACGGCGCCCGGCCCTTCATTACTGCAGAGATTCGGGAAAAACTCATGGCTTCCCTGAAACTCAACCCCAGTTCGATCGTTGCTGTTCCTGCAAATGATACAGTGAAGAAAACAGATCCAGGGGGGCATGTGATGGAGACATTGGACAGGGAAAGCCTATGGCTGGTGCAGACACCCCAGGCGTTTCGTAGAACTGACCTTGTTGACGCGAATCGGAAGGCCCTGGACATGGGCTTTCAGGGAACGGATGATTCCTCTTTGATGGAATGGGCAGGGTACACGGTTACCGTGGTTATGGGAGACTATTTCAATATAAAAATTACGACACCGGAAGATCTGGTGCTTGCTGAGGCCATACTGGCCTTTATGAAAAGGAGCTGAAGTCGTGCGGGTAGGAATCGGATATGATGTTCATCAACTGGTACCGGACAGGAAGTTGATACTCGGTGGTGTGGAAATACCATGGGAAAAAGGATTGTTGGGGCATTCTGACGCAGATGTCCTTATCCATGCGGTCATGGATGCGGTATTGGGCGCAGCAGGCTTGGGTGACATCGGGAGGCATTTCCCGGATACGGACCCTGAATTTGAAGGAGCCGACAGCCTGGTTCTCCTCAAGCGTGTTCAGCATCTGGTAGCGGAACGGGGCTATCAGACCAACAATGTGGATGCGGTCATCATTGCCCAGCAGCCGAAGCTGGCCCCTTACATGGATATCATGCAGAAAAACATCGCAACGGCGCTGGAAATCGCAGCAGACCGTGTGAATATCAAGGCGACCACGACAGAGACACTTGGATTCGAAGGTCGGGGCGAGGGTATTGCTGTCCAGGCAATCGCGAGCATCCTATAAAGAGATTTCATGCTTGACAGTGTTTCCGGTTATCTTTAGAATGAGCATTATTGAATGTGGTTAAGAAAAATTTCAGTGAATTGGCCACGGCAAAAAGTCCTTATCGTATTATTTGTCAATCATTTTGAGGGGAGAATATCATGAGCAATGAGAAGGATTTTGTAAAAGAGATCACCAGTATGGAAGAGGATTTTACCCGTTGGTATACGGATGTGATACGTAAGACTGAATTGGTGGATTATTCTCCTGTGAAGGGATTCATGGTGATTCGTCCGTACGGTTATGCCATCTGGGAGAATATCCAGGCATTTCTGGACAAACGGTTCAAGGATACAGGCCATAAGAACTGCTACTTTCCCCTGCTGATACCGGAGAGCCTCTTGAATAAGGAAAAGGAACATGTTGAAGGATTCGCACCGGAGGTGGCCTGGGTTACCCACGGCGGATCAAAGGAGCTGGGCGAGCGTCTTTGCATAAGGCCTACTTCCGAAACTATCATATGCGCCATGTATTCCAAATGGCTGAAATCATACAGGGAGCTGCCTTACCTCTTCAACCAGTGGTGCTCGGTCGTACGCTGGGAGAAGGAAACCAGGCCGTTCCTAAGAACATCTGAATTCCTTTGGCAGGAAGGCCATACCCTCCACGAGACATATGAGGAATCCCAGACAGAAACCCTTCAGATGCTGGGAATCTATCGTGAGATGGCGGAGGATCTGCTGGCAATTCCGATGTTTACCGGTCTCAAGAGTGAGAAGGAAAAGTTCGCAGGGGCATTTGCGACCTATACCATAGAAGCGATGATGCATGATGGGAAGGCGCTTCAATCCGGCACATCCCATAACCTTGGCCAGCACTTCACAAAAGCTTTCGATATCACATACCTTGGCCGCGACGGGAAGCTGGAATTTCCTTTCCATACATCCTGGGGTGTTTCGACCCGTCTTATCGGTGGCATCATCATGGTTCACGGGGATAACAGGGGCCTGGTCATGCCGCCTCGTGTTGCGCCGCTGCAGGCTGTCATCATACCGATCGCTCAGCGCAAAGCCGGTGTTCTGGACAAAGCGGCAGAGATATTCAATGAGCTGAAGGGTCTGGGCATCCGAACGGAACTTGATGACAATGATAATGTGACTCCGGGCTGGAAATTCAATGAATATGAAATGAAGGGTGTTCCCGTGCGAATCGAAATCGGGCCCCGTGACATAGAAAACAACCAGTGCATGATTGTTCGCCGTGATACCCTGGAGAAGGCTGCCTATAGTCTGGATAATCTTGGTGAAACGGTGCAGAAGCTGCTGGACACCATTCATCAGGACATGTTCAACCGCGCCCTGGCTCTTCGGGATGAAAAGACCTACAGCATTGCGAACTACGATGACTTCGTTGAAAAAATGCGCACCAACCCCGGCTTTGCCAAGGGGATGTGGTGTGGGGACCAGGACTGCGAGGATAAGATCAAGGAAGATACCTCCGCGACCATCCGCTGTATTCCATTCGAACAGGAAGATCTTGGTCCGGTATGTCATTTCTGCGGGAAGCCTGCCAAGCATATGGTGTATGTGGCTAAATCCTATTAGCAGTGTGTCTGCCTAATCAAAAGGATACAAATCCATAACTCAAGAAAAACAGGGCGAGGTTGCCGCGTATGCGGTGATCTCGCCCTGTTTGCTGAAGAATGATTCCGGGTGACTTCATGAATCTTGACAAAACCTCTTACGGAGAGTACGGTAGCAACAGATGCAGCGATATCGAAAAATCAGAATTGAGAGGGTACTCATGGTCCATTACCTGATTGAGGACAAACGTCTTATTCCGGCAAATCCAGAAGAATTCATGCTGTTCGATGAAATTATGACCTTCACCATAGCAGAGCCCGAAGAATTAAGAGGTGTATCGGACATTTCGCGGGTCAACGAATATACCATACGGGAGTGTCTTAACGGAAGTCTGGTTGCAAGACTGGACTGCCACCCTGAATACAGTTACGGCGTCCTCAGTTCTGTTGAAATAAAGAAGGATAAGGCATTCTCCGATACGTTCAGATTCTATCTCACCCATTCATCCCTGCTGCTGGTCTGCAGGAAAGATGAAAAGCTTGTCAACAGGTTTATGGAGAATCTCGCAGATGCGGAGTTCCTTGAAAAATACGATGATGTTACACCACAGACCTTGATCATAGCCCTGCTTGAAGAAATAATCAGCAGCAATGAACAACATATCGAGATCGTCGAGAACAGCATTGAAGTCCTTGAAGAAAAGGTACTGGCCGAGGCCAGGCGCGAATATTCGAAGGTCATCGTGTCAAAACGCAGGCTGATCATGCATCTGAAGCACCATATCGAACCCATGCTTTATGTGATTCAGGAATTTGAGGATAACGAGAACGGCCTTTTCTCGCCTTCTGAGGCTAAGGCCATGAAAATCCTGTCCAGCAAGGGCACAGGCATGGTTTCCAATGTGCTGATGCTGAGGGATTATGCCACTCATGTCCGGGAGGCTTTTCAGGCAGAGCATGATATCAGATCCAACGACATCATGAAGGTGTTCACGGTCGTAACCAGCATTTTCCTGCCGCTGACCCTGATCGTGGGTTGGTATGGGATGAATTTTGATTACATGCCCGAGCTCAGCTGGCGCTACGGGTATGCTTATGTCATGGTTCTGTGTCTGATGGTGGTCGGAAGCAGCTTTTACCTGATCAGAAGAAAAAAGTGGCTGTAGACATAATAGAAAGCTTGCCGTCCGATCGGACAGCAAGCTTTTTATCATTTCAGTCCAAGGAAATTCTGGATAAGCGGTGAAAACTGAATGACAAGACCGGCCATGACAATACTGACCATGCTGAGCAGCTTCAGGAGTATGTTGAGACTGGGGCCGGCGGTATCCTTGAAGGGATCTCCGACAGTATCGCCTACAATAGTGGCTCTGTGGCAGTTACTCTGTTTGCCGCCGCAATTGCCGGCTTCCACATATTTCTTGGCGTTATCCCATGCCCCCCCGGAATTGTTTAGCATGACAGCGAAGGAAAACCCGCTTGCCAGGCTGCCGACAAGCAGTCCCATTACGCCGCTGACCCCAAGCAGCAGGCCGACGACAGCCGGTGAGATGATTGCCATCAAGGATGGAAGGACCATGGCTTTCTGGGCGCCCCGTGTAGAAATCTCCACGCATCTTGCATAATCGGGAACGCCGGTTCCTTCCATAAGACCGGGAATCTCTTTGAATTGCCGGCGAACTTCCTCAACCATCTGTCGGGCTACCCGGCCTACTGCACCGATGGTCAGTGCAGAGAACACCATGGGCAGGGCAGCACCCAGAAAGAGCCCGACCAGGACATAGGGATTCATCAGATTGATTCGGAAGGTATCCACGAACCAGTTCACATCCATACGGCTCAAATCAGTGGAGGAATCGATATGCAGCTTTTCAAGCAGGGGATTGGCGGTGCCTATGTTCCGTTCCAGGGCGATGCGTACCTCCTCCAGGTATGAGGAGAGAAGAGCCATGGCGGTCAGTCCGGCCGAGCCGATAGCAAACCCCTTGCCAGTGGCGGCGGTTGTGTTTCCCAAACTGTCCAGGGCATCGGTCCTGCTCCGTACGATGGGGTCCAGACCGCTCATTTCCGCATTGCCGCCGGCGTTATCGGCGATAGGACCGTATGCGTCAGTCGCAAGAGTGATGCCCAGAGTGGAAAGCATCCCGACTGCAGCCACACCGATTCCGTAAAGACCCATGGAGATATTCTCATAGCCGCCCGCGAAGGCAAAGCTGAGGATGATGGCAGCGGATATTGAAATAACCGGAATGGCCGTTGAGAACATGCCCAGGGATATTCCTTCAAGGATTACAGTGGCAGGGCCAGTGTATGACTGCTCAGCTATGCGGCGGGTCGGTCTGAAATCCGCTGAGGTGAAGTATTCGGTAGCCTTTCCGATGATGATGCCGGATATGAGTCCCGCGATCATTGCCCATAAGATTCCCATATGCTCCGGCAGAAGGAGTCGGATGAAAAACCATGAAGCGCCCACAATCAGGACTGCGGAAAGATTCACTCCATGTCCCAATGCGCTGAGAAGCTGTTTCTGAGTGGCGCCTTCCCTGGTTTTGACCATGAAGATGCCTGCGATGGAAGCTATGATTCCTGAAGCGGCCAGCATCATCGGAAGAATAAGCGCATGAAGCTGATTCAGCGGGCTGCCGACAAAGGCGGCTACTCCCAGTGCAGCTGTTGCAAGGATAGCGCCGCAATAGGATTCGTACAGATCGGCGCCCATACCGGCGACATCACCGACGATATCCCCTACATTATCTGCAATTACTGCCGGGTTCCTTGGATCATCCTCAGGGATTCCGGCTTCAACCTTTCCAACCAGGTCGGCTCCGACATCAGCGGCTTTTGTGAATATGCCGCCCCCTACTCTGGCAAAAAGGGCTTGGGTTGAAGCACCCATTCCAAAGCAGAGCATGGTGACAGTGATTTCACGAAGGCTCATACCCCATAGGTATAGAGCCAAAAACCAGGCGGATATATCGAGAAGTCCAAGACCGACGACAACCAGTCCCATGACTGCACCGCTTCGGAATGCCACCCGAAGGCCTTTGTCCAGGGAAATGCTTGCGGCGAAGGCTGTGCGGGGTGATGCATGGGTGGCTGCCTTCATTCCAAGGAAGCCTGACAGGCCTGAAAAAAATCCGCCGGTCAGGAAGGCGAAGGGTACCAAAGGGTGAAGAACCTTCAGTCCCAGTGATATGTACAGAAGAAAAAGGAACAGGCCGACAAATACGAGGCTCACCACCTTATACTGCTGACGGAGGTAAGCAGAAGCTCCCTCGCTCACATGGGCTGCAATCCCTATCATTGTGGGATTGCCTTCCGGCTCTTTCAGCATCTGTCCATGAAAGTACCAGGCAAAAATAAGGGCCGTGGCCGAGGCAATGGGGGCGAATATCCACATGATCGGCAATGCGCTTGATTCACCCATAAAAGGGCCTCCTTTATGAAATGTTTGTCCGATGCCTAACAGTTCTAAGACTCCCGCTTCTAAAGCGGGAGTAGAGAACTGTAGAGGCCCTGGATCCGCTCTACTAAGCTTCAGATGGAGTTGAAACTCCACCTGAAGCCAAGGATCGCTTCATCTCATATGTATACCCCGGATTCACAAATCCAACCAGATGCAAGGCCTGCGCAGACACAAAAAAGCCTGTCATAGGATGCCTGACAGGCTTGAATGGATCCGGATCACAGCTCGACAGTCTGATTCAGCACTGGAATCTCCGCGTGGTGCCCTAAAACATCATTGAGATACTGTTGGAACGGAACGGACATCTCAGGCTCCCCGTGGACAACGAATGTCCTCTTCGGCGGGACGCTGAAGCCCTTCAACCAGCTGATAAGGTCGTCCCGGTCTGCGTGGCCGGAGAAACCTTCCAGGGTATGGATCTTAGCGCCCACCCTGACTGTTTCTCCCAGGATCTGAACGGTAGGCTGACCTTCCTTGATCTGACGGCCCAAGGAGCCGGCTGCCTGATACCCTACAAAGATAAGGCTGTTACTTGAACCCCACAGATGGTGCTTGAGATGATGCTGGATACGTCCGGCATCACACATGCCGCTGGCGGAAATGATTATTTTGGGTGTATTGTCCCTGTTCAGGGCGATGGATCCTTCACTGCTGGTGATGATATGCAGATTGGGCATCCTCAGAGGGCTGTTGCCGCCGGAAAAAAGAAGACGGGCGTGGTCATTATAATGCTCCCCATTGCGCTCGTAGACTTTAATGGCATCGATGGCCAGGGGGGAATCCACATAGATGGGGATTTGGAGGAACCTGTCCCGTTTCGCCGGGTCTGTGACGTGGGTGCTGAGAGCGAATAGGATTTCCTGAGTCCGACCGATTGCGAAGGATGGGATGAGGGCCGTGCCGCCGCGGTCGGTCGTATCCAGCAAAATATCGACCAGTCTTTCGACACGGGTCGAGACATTTTCGTGGTTCCGATCTCCGTATGTGGATTCAATGATCAGAAAATCTGCTGAAGGAGGACTTACCGGACGGTTCAGCATGGGGATTTCACGCATGCCCAGGTCCCCTGAGAATATAAGGGTCTGTTTCAGACTCCCATCATGGACGGTCAGTTCAATAAAGGCCGCACCCAGTAAATGCCCTGCGTTATGGTATGTCACAGTGATTCCGGGCAGAACCTCGATAGGCCTTTCGTAATCAACGGGGTTCAGGTAGGCCAGGGATTCAATGGCATCTGCTTCGGTGAACAGCGGCTGTTCCTTCAGAAGACCTGCCCTCTCCCTTTTCTTGTTGTCCCATTCAGCTTCCGCCTCATGGATCCGGCCGCTGTCCATAAGAAGAAGGGTAGCCAGCTCCGAAGTTGGCCGGGTGCACAGGATTCGGGCTTTAAAGCCCTGTTTCACCAAAAGTGGGATCCTGCCGCTGTGGTCGATATGGGCATGGGTAAGCAGCATACAGTCGATTGAAGCAGGATCGTAGGGAAAGGGCTCCCGATTCAGCTTTTCAAGTTCTTTTTCGCCCTGGAACTGTCCGCAGTCGATCATGATCCGGTACTTGTCGGTCTGGAGCAGGTAGTTGGAGCCGGTCACAACCCCGGCAGCTCCATGGAATGTCAGGCGCATAGGCAACCTCCTGAAGAATTTGATGAGTGAAGGAATTCGGCAATCGATCCATGATATTTCATTTTCAATATTCTGTTATGAGTATTCATACCCAATAACACGTCGGGAATCTTTCTTCCTATGAATATTTATTATATACTGGAGCAGGAATGTCGGACAGCGCAGCTGCTTTCTGCATATCATTCATTCAAGGAGGAAATCCATATGCGTTTTGTGCGGTTCGATATGGGCACAGGGCCTTTAGTAGGCATAGAAAACAGCTCGGGCAGGCTTGTCCCCTGTTCTGAAATCTGCAGGGTGACCGGTTGGGATCCAATCGATTCCATGCAGGAGATCATTGATGGCTGGAACGAATCCCGCATCGCTGAGGCTTCGATGGAGGCAGAAAAACTGCCGGGGTTCGATCCGTCCATGGCAGAGATACTTACGCCTATCCCCTGGACGAAACGGAATGTTTTTTGCCTGGGAAAAAATTATCTGGAGCATGCCAGGGAACTTGAGGGAATGACAGCAAACCTCACAGGCGTTCCTGAATATCCCATTTATTTCACAAAAACCGCTTCCCCGGCCATCGGACCAGACGAAGCGATCCGCCTGTTTCCGGAAGTCACCGGCGGGGATGTGGATTATGAGGTGGAGCTGGCCATCGTCATCGGCAAGCAAGGGGTGAATATTGATCCATCTGATGTTGAAGCATATATTTTTGGGTATACTATCCTTAACGATATTTCGGCACGTCAGCTGCAAATTAGGCACACGCAGTGGTTCAGGGGTAAATGTCTTGATACGCATACGGTCATCGGACCAGCCATAGTCCATCGTAAAATTCTGCCGCTGCCGCTGAATTTGAAACTGGGAACCCGTGTGAATGGAGAAATCCGTCAGGAATCGGATACCTCGCACCTGATTTTTGATATTCCGACCATCATAAGCGACATATCAAGAGCCACCACGCTCTATCCCGGGGATATCATAGCTACAGGAACGCCCTCAGGGGTCGGTATGGGCTTCAAGCCCCCCCGTTACCTTCAGGCAGGAGATGTGGTGGAGTGCTGGATCGAAGGAATCGGTGTTTTGAGAAATCCCGTGACACTTTAACCGAAGGGCTATGGTATAATTGAGAAGAATTTGATCAGGAGGATGATTTGATGAAAATGCTGAAAGTAATTGAAAAAAGACGTTCTGTACGGGAATATAAAGACAAGACAATCAGCATGGAAGACCTTGACAAGCTGATTCGGATACTTGAATCTCCAATCAAACTGGAGATGGAGCAGGCGGTAGAACTGATTTTCATCGAAGACGGCGAGATGGTCCAGAGTCGCCTGGCCGGTGTTGCCGGGTACCACGGAGTGATGATTAAAGCCCCTCACTATTTTGCCGTGCTGGCAGAAGAGAAAGGTCACTATCTGTCAGATGCGGGTTATCTTGCAGAATGGTTCGTTCTGAACGCTACCAAGCTGAATCTTGGCACCTGCTGGATTGAGACACTGGACAAGAGCGAGCATGTAAAGAACCTGCTTGAGCTCGAGGACCGTAGA
>CAZEHS010000063.1:18016-18968 GCA_964511875.1 uncultured Peptostreptococcaceae bacterium | reverse complement strand
TTTTATCGTTTCGACCATGAGATGCTGGCATTCGCAAATTCAGTTGGGCTGATGAGTGAGCAGCCCCATGCGCTCTGGGTGGATCAGCACAGAAAAATCCTGGCATTCAGGAAAAAGGACTGCTTCTTCCTCTTTAATTTCCACCCGACAGACTCCTACACCGGTTTTTCCCTGCCGACCCATGAGCATGGGGAATATCAGGTCGTTTTCGACAGTGACAGCACAGTCTTCGGCGGCCAGGAGCGCATTTCCCATGATACTCACTATCAGGCCGCTCCCCTGCCTGATCAATCGGACACCACCGGTATTCAGATCTATATACCCAGTCGCACGGTTCTGGTCCTTAAGAAGAAGGATTGAACAGACAAACCCCATGAATACTGGAATTTCCAGGATTCATGGGGTTTTCAATTAGATGGGTCTTGAGGCACGTAGTCTGACAACCGCTCCGGTCCACGGATGATCCGTCGGACAACCTGAAGATGTCCTTCATCATCCGGCCAGATCCGCCACTCGATCAGTATGATTTCCCCATTAAGAATCTCAATACCCGTAATATTGCGTGGGCGCACACAGGATCCTGAATTGAAATACGGTATCTGGTCCGGTCTCGAGAACTTTGGCCGATGGGTATGGCCGATGATCAGCAGATGATGGGTATCCTTGACCCACTTGACGAACCGTCGCTCGATCTTATGCCTTTTATGCATGTTCTTTGCCGGACTGGCAGGGTTATGGAAACCGATGATATGCATATAGCGCCAGAAATAGCGCATCCAGAACAGGCTGAGCCGCCAGAGCTGATCGTTCATCAAATCTCCCTGATGGCCATGAGCAATATACAGCATCTGTCCCGTTGGGCTGTATTCCAGAATTACTGCTTCATGAGTAATGATGCCTTCAAAAAGCGGCACACTGTCGCCGGTGTACTCATCCCTATAGCTGTGAAGGG
>CAZEHS010000063.1:0-18006 GCA_964511875.1 uncultured Peptostreptococcaceae bacterium | reverse complement strand
CCTGCACTGCTTTATGGCTTCGGAACTGCATGTTATGGTTCCCGTATATCATGATGTACCGGTTTGCCAGATGAAATTTCTTGATCAGGTCGTAGATGTCCCCGTGGGCGAATCGGATATGGCTGAAACGGGAATGCTCCCACAATTCGTCTCCGTCCCCGTTCTCTATGAAGGTATAACCGTTCTGATAATAATATTCCAAGGCATGAAGCACCATGTTCTGGTTCTGGGCGAACTCGTCCGAGAGACTATTATCCCCCCGATGTGCATCGCTGAGAATGACGAACCGGTCGGAATCATCAAAGGGTATGATAGGTGCTTTTGAGAACGCCTTATCAAGACGCTTATTCGTGAACATAGGATCACCTCTGGCATATAGAAACTCACCCTATGCATACCCGATTTTGTTTTGTTGAATCTTATTCGAGCTCCAGTATTATCGGACAATGATCACTGCCCATGATCTCCGGCTGCATGCCGGCATCCTTCATCCGAGGCACCAACCCTTCGGAAAGTATGAAATAGTCAATTCTCCACCCGATATTTTTCTCGCGGGCATTGGCAAAATTCGACCACCAGGTATAGGCTTCGATCTTATCCGGATAAAAATGGCGGAAGCTGTCCACAAAACCCGCGCCCAGCAGCTCTGTCATCTTGCTGCGCTCCTCGTCGGTGAATCCGGCATTCTTACGGTTTGTCTTCGGATTCTTCAGATCGATTTCCTGATGAGCGACATTCAGATCGCCGCATAAGATCACAGGTTTCGTTTTTTCCAGCTCCTTGAGATAGGCTCTGAATTCATCTTCCCAGACCATTCGGTAGTCAAGGCGCAGCAGCTCCTTCTTGGAGTTGGGCGTGTACACATTCACCATATGGAAATCATCCATTTCCAGAGTGATCACACGGCCCTCCTGATCATGCTCCTCGGCGCCAATCCCATAACTTACTTTCAGGGCCTCTTTTTTTGTGAATACAGCTGTACCGGAATATCCTTTTTTTACGGCATAATTCCAATACTGCGAATAACCGGGGAGAATCAGGTCAATCTGCCCCTCCTGCAGTTTTATTTCCTGAAGACAGAAAATATCAGCATCCGCCGAGTTGAAATATTCCATGAAGCCTTTTCCAACGCATGACCGCAGACCATTTACATTCCAAGATATCAATTTCATAAGCTACCTCGCTGTCAAGTACTTAAATATCCTTTTCGTCCTTCACATGAATGGCGGATTCTTCTTCCAAATCCGGGATTTGAATTTCACCGCTATCCGGTGCATTCATTTCCTCAACAGGCACTTCTGCCTCAACAGTGTGGTCCTCTTCGGCTTTCTTTCCTATTACCAGCCATATCCCGACAGCCATTTGAATCAATAGCACGACGTAATTGGGAAGGACAGCTTTGAGTACATATCCTGAGCTTTCAGGAGATGAAAGCCCAGAAATCAGATCTCCAAATCCGAAGTAAATCGGTACGAAGAGGTTGTAAAATCCGGAAATTGCCAACAAGCCCCCAACAACCGCCAGCTTTGCTGCTTTTCGTTCCGGTGCCGACGCTTCCCATTCAGGGTCCGTCGCGGTCAAAGCCCTGTTCTTTGCTTTTTCCCATATAATCAGGACTACGCCTATTCCCATCATAAGCACAAACGGCAGAGATTGAGTGCCAATCGCTGTATACAGCTCGTTATTCCATGCTTCCGGTGTAAGCTGTCCTGTCAGGACCGCTGAAAAAATCCCTGCTCCGATCTTACCTGCCAGTTCGAATGCATAATTCGCAACCAGAAACAGCCCCAGGATACCCGCGGTTGTAATTAATTTCATTTGCTTCTTCATCAACATCCTCCTAATTTTTAGTCCGTTTCCATTTTAGCTGCTGCCTCTATGGCAATCAACATTATTACCTGGAGATTACTTTGATGTGAACATCCTTTGAACACTATTCGAACGTTTCGATTCTCACTGTTTTCATGATCACCGGTATAACGGGTTTATCCCCGCTGCCGGTTTCAACTTCCGTGATCTTATCCACCACGTCCATTCCTTCGTAAACCTGTCCGAAAACTGTGTGCATCCCATCCAGCCAAGGGGTTCCGCCTTGCTTCGAGAAAGCATCCATCAGACCCTTGGGCGTATCCGGCGCGAACATATCCGGCTGGATTGCAGCTGCAGGGAGCTGAACTATGAAGAATTGACTGCCGTTGCTGTCCGGGCCGCTGTTTGCCATGGACAGAGCGCCTCTGAAATTATGGGCATTCGGACTGAACTCATCCTCAAAAGGCTTACCCCATAAGCTCTCTCCGCCAGTTCCTGTCCCCTCGGGATCACCGCCCTGTATCATGAAATCCTTCATTACCCTATGGAATGTAAGGCCATCATAGTATCCCTTTGCCGCCAGACCTTCAAAATTCTCTACAGCCTTCGGTGCCGCTTCAGGCATAAGTTTTATTTTGATGACCCCAAGGCTTGTGTCCAGAATGGCGACCTTCATCCCCGCTTTAGGGGGATCGAGCTGTGACAGATCCGTCCTATCCTCCATCGTGGCTGCCGGCGGAGTTGAAGCGGGCTGTCCAGGGGCGTCTTTCGCGCATGCGGGCAGTAAAACCATAATGCCAATCAACATGAGTAAGAATTTTTTTTTCATATGGTTATGCTCCTTTATTCTACAGTTTCTATCGAAACCGAAAGGATGGTCAAGGGATCCACCGGCTTACCCAGATCGTTTGTTTTCACAGCAGCTATACGGTCCACCGCATCCATACCTTCATAAACCTGTCCGAATACCGAATGCTTTCCATCAAGCCATGGAGTTCCCCCGTGACTTTCATAAGCTTTCACAATATTATCCGGCGTGTTGGCAGGAAACATCGATGACTCTATTCCATCTGCCCCCATCTGTACGATGAAAAACTGGCTGCCGTTTGTTGATGGTCCGCTGTTGGCCATAGAAATGGCTCCGCGGAAATGACGGGCCGTTTCTGTGATTTCATCTTCAAAAGGCTCGCCCCATATACTCTGCCCTCCGGTACCGTCACCGTTAGGGTCACCGCCCTGGATCATGAAATCCGGTATCACACGGTGGAAGGTAAGGTTATCATAATATCCCTTTTCCGCCAGACCGATGAAATTCTCAACGGCTTTCGGGGCATCCTCACTTAAGAGCTTGATTCGTATATCTCCAAGGCTTGTTTTCATAATGGCGATCCTATCTCCGGCTGCAGGCGCTTCCAGCTGTGACAGGAGTGTTCCGGCAGGTTCAAACCCGATTGTCCGCTCCTGTGCATCCCAGAGAACGCTGTACCCAAGGTTTTCTGCAATCGCTCGGAGGGGCAGATAGGTTCGGTCATCGATGATTTTTGCTGACGTATCCATAAGAATCACCTTCTGTCCGGATAGAATAGCCTCATCACCTATTTTGATCAAAAGTGAAATTTCTCCTTTTTTCACACTGACAGTCCGTGTATCCGGCTGCCAATCAACCTCAGCTCCCAGTATTCCTGCCACCTTACGTACCGGCACAAGGGTCCGGCTATTCTCATCCACGACGATGGATCCTTCTCCTTTGCCGAATACAACTTCCTGTCCGTCCTGAATGATACGAATGGAGGAACTGTCGGCACTGGCCATACCTCCTATCGTCATGATCAGCAACAACAGCAGCATCAAGCTGCCGATTTTTTTCTTCATTTCATAACCTCCTGATGAAGCACTATTGGGATGAAATACCCTTTCTTATGATAACACACATCCCCGATCCCGTAATCCTCTCTCGTTCACCGGACATGATAAGAGCACCCGAAGGTGCTCATTTGGTTATACCGATTCCAGGATTGCCCGTTTCAAGTGCCGTTCCACATCATGAGCCGTGGTCATCAGCTCCTTGTCCCCCAGCATCTCCATCATCAGGCTCGGACGGATCATCCCCATATAAACGCCGTCTGTCTTTTCAAATACGACAATCTTGCAGGGCAGAAAGTAAGCCGCATCCAGGTTGATGTCCAGGGCATCCTTTGCTTTCTGAGGATTGCAGATTTCAAGGATCCGACAATTGTAGTCAAAAGAAAGCCCTTTTTCCTGCAGTTTCTCATAGACATCAAACTCCCACAGTACGCCGAAACCCTCCAGCTTTAGATTATCCACCAAACTGCTCAGGGTATCTTCAAAACTTTTTTCCGACTTCAGCTCAAAATTGATTTGCATGGGCACATCCTCCTATGTACGGATTTTTACCCCATTTTCTGCAGCCTAATCCCTGTCAGGATAAAAAAGCCCCCGATCGTCAGCCTGTACCTAAGATATATCCGCTGCTTTGTCCTGATACATATCGAGCCGGACCTCTCGCTCCAGCTCAGTACGGAGCCTGCGTTCAAAAGGATTGTTGATCATCGCTGTGGCAAACAGATAGGGGTACCTTACCTTAAGGTGCTTCATATAAAATTGCCATTCCCGGGCCAGATGACCATAGACACGCTCCAGGTCCATCCTCAGGTGCTCCATGTCTTTCCTATCTTTGTCCTCTTTGTTCAGGATCTGTCTGAGTGCCAGTTCCTCATGCATGTGGCTTACGGACATCAGCAGCTCACTGAACGTATCATGCTCAAGCAGTGACGGATTGGCAATCAGGCTCACCATCATCTCCTTTTTCGAATCAAGGAACAGGTACAGGGCATCAAGGTCAATATGGTTCATATCCAGTTTGTACTTGAAGTTCTTCAGAGTTTCTTCCAACTTTTTGTAATCGGCTTCCTCCCAGCGGGCTGTCACATGGCACTTTCCCTGAAGGGTTTCAATATGGGAATCCGCTGCCGCACATGTCCTTAACAGCTCAGACCCCATTTCCTGATAAAACAGGCCGATAAGCATGCTGAGCTTTTCCATCAGCTTCGCCCGGTCCCTGCCCTCCAGCATACGGTCGATGACCAGGGTCACCAGGAATACTTCAAGCGGGATGAAAGCGATATCGCCAAGCAGATAGAGCATGATGTGGTGAAGGTCCCGGAACATAATATAATGTACACCGTGAAGGGCTGCTGACAATAGGATCAGTATGATCCCGATTTTTATGAATTCTTGCTTTTTATGCATTGTTCTAAGTATCTCCTTCAGTTCAGTTGCTGTCTTCAGACACTATCCGAAGCATTTCCAGCTCTGGTATCGGTCTTGAAAAGTAATAACCCTGATAACTGTCGCAGCCCATTTCCTTGAGCATGAAGTACTGCGACTCCGTTTCAACACCTTCTGCGATGATCCTGAGATCCAGTTGGTGGCCTACCTGGATAATCAGCTTAGTCATTTGGTTCATACGGAGATCTGTTTCCATCTGCCAGACAAAGGTCTTGTCAATTTTCAGCGCGTTGACAGGCAGACGTCCTAAATGGTTAAGAGAAGAATATCCGGTGCCGAAATCGTCCAAATGAATCTCATAACCCATATCTCTGATGATATTCAGGTTCTCAATGACAGAATCCAGATACTTGGCCAGTGCGCTTTCAGTGATCTCAATACTCAGATACTCCGGCTTCAGATCATAAGCATTGATATGCCTGTCCAAACGCTGGATATAGTTGGGATTCATAAGCTCAATCAGCGATGCATTGACAGATACCTTCGTTATAGTGTGCGTTCTGTCGATATATGCTCTCAGGAATCTGCATGCATTTTCAATGACAAACTCCCCGATACCATCAATCTGCCCTGTTGCTTCCGCAACCGGTATGAACACTTCCGGACTGACCAACCCCAGTTCTGGATTATTCCATCGGATAAGGGCCTCATACCCTTCTATGCTTTCCAGCGTGGTATCCACATACTGCGGTTGATAAGAGAGACTGAACTCGCCTCCATCCAATGCATGGCGCAGCAGGAATTCGACTTTTCCCAAGTAGTCCTTTTCCTCCTGAAGGGATGGGTCATACCAAACAACACGCTCGTGAGTCTGTTCTTTCACTGCGTGATTGAATGCGGTTTCTGCATGCTGTACAAGCGCTGCCGGCTCACAGATGCCTTCAGCGCACCTGGCATAACCATACGCCATCTGTATGCTTACCGAAAGCTGGTTAACCTGGATAGGAAACTTCGTAAGAGCATCAATGGCCTCTATTCTAGTTTGCAGAACCGAATCTGCTGCGGAGCTGTTAACGATGATTCCGAATCGCCCCTGCCCAAGCATGGCTATCGCTTCACCGTTACCGATTGCTTTAAGGACAGACATGCCCACCTGATAATGAATGATTTCTGCGATGTTTGTCCCGTATACATCGACGAGCCGTTCCATTCCCTTTATGCCGGCTATAAGAAAAAATGACAGCCTTCTCTGTCCCGCAGTCCCCTGCATGAGCTTATTCAAGCGCTCTAGCATATAGTCCCTGTTGTAGAAACCGGTTGAAGGGTCGTGGAAGGCATAGAATTCGATGCGTTCACGCTGAATTATCTTATCATGTATGTCAGTGATGGCACCGATGATCCGGTGAGGGATCCCATGGGCATCCTTGATTGCCATCCCCTTGAACTGAGTCCACCGATAGCTTCCATTGTCATGGCGTATTCTTATTTCTGAAGTTTTCGGGCCATTGTCCGGAAGCTGTTCCTCTCCCATGAATCCTTTGATCTTATGCAGGTCTTCCGGATGGATATGTTTATAGATTTTATCGATGAGACCTTCGGAATCATCCCATTCAGATCCGAAAATCCTGCTGAAGCCATCTGATATCTCCAATCGGTTCTCCGCCAGCTGGTAATCCCAAAATCCTTCCTGGCTTGCTTTCATGACAAGCCGGTATCGCTCATCACTTTTCTCCAGTTTTTCCCTATAGGCATGCAGTTCGTCATAGCTGGCTTGAAGCGTCTCCTCCGAAGCCGCCACTTCTTCATAAAGTTCTCTGATCTCTTCATTGCTGCCTGTCAATTCATCATTCTTCTCATTCAGTTCCAGATTCAGCTGATTGATGCGTGCAAAATCACGGTAAATCAGGTTGTAAAGAATCAGGCCCGTCACAAGGATGAACAGCCAGCCTTTAATGACTGAAAAATCCGCATACAACCTGACATCCGTTACAATGAACCCCAGAAGACGGTCTGAAAAAAGAATCCACAGTCCTCCGAATATCAGATAGACGATTACAATCCGCAGGGGCAGTCTGATTCTATCAGGGATTTTTATCCAATCACTTTTCAAACCCTTCGGCATCTCAGACCCTCCCTTCGCATGATTCAGTCATATGATACCCAAATCCCCATTATTCCAAGCTGTTTAACGAATGTGGAATGCAGTTATTTTTCATTTCTTCAGCAATTATACCATGCCGTTATGATATCATATTCTTAAATGAGAACAAATTCCACCGAATTGAGGTGTTGCTATGAAATGGGATATGAGACTCATCAGGAAAACCCTCCAAATAACATCACCATTACTGATTACAGGAGCCATCTCCCTGGTGGCCATACTTGCTGTCAAATTCCTGCTTCCTTTCGTACTGGCTCTTCTTGTTGCAACGATGGTCTGGCCGCTGGTAGACTGGCTGGAAAAATTCAAGATCAATCGGGTCTTCAGCTCTGTCCTCTGTCTGAGTGTCTTTTTTACGGTGAGCGGATTCCTGATCACCGTACTGATCATTCAAACCAGTCAGGATCTACTGGGTCTGGCATCAGAAATCCCATCCATCCTGGAAAAATCCTATACGATCTTCAACAACTTGCTGAGTCAGGTGGAACAGGCCTATTATGTAGTCCCTGCCAATCTTTCCCCTTATGTTGACCAAGCCGTTACGCAGCTGGCTTCAAAGGGTATAGTATTCGCCCAGAACGCTGCTGCCTGGCTGCTTTCAGGTGTATCAAAAATGCCGGGATTTCTCCTGGTACTGATTTTTTCAATACTTTCCAGCTATATCATCACGCTGGATATGTCGAAATTCACACACAGGATTTCCGCCAGACTTGACCATATGACCCGTAGGCGGATTCGTGCAGTCCTTGAAGAAATGACCCGCGCCGTAGGAAAATATATGAAGGCTCTGCTGATTCTTGTCGGTATCACCTTCGCCGTCACTCTTGTCGGGATGACACTCATCGGTGTGGAATATGCTCTGGTGGGCTCCTTCATCATCGCAATTGCTGATCTGCTCCCTGTACTGGGGCCTGGAGCCATTTTCATACCTTGGTCAATCTGGCTGCTGGTTGTGGGTGAAACTACAAAGGGCCTGATGATGCTGGGACTCTACGGCTTCATCTTCGTTTTCCGCCAAGCGGTACAGCCTAAGGTGCTTGCCGATACGATGGAGCTGCCTGCACTGCCGCTGCTGATTCTCATATGGATCGGCCTGACCCAGTTCGGAATTCCGGGTCTTCTCCTGGCCCCTTTCATCCTTGTGCTGTATCAGGCTATTGATAAGGCGCTGAGCGTCAATCTTAAGCATTCCGGACAGGATATCCCCACAGTCACACACGACTCAGACACTGATTCATAGAATCTTCGCGAGAATTCTTTGTCAGTTCAGGACATTAAAAAAACAGCCCTTTTCCCTGCAGTAAGTATGCAGGAGGAAAGGGCTGTTAATCTATCGGGGCATCTCAAGCCAATAGTATTGTTCAGTGCTTGCCAACAGCTTTCTCCAATAGCTCGTTCACCTTCCGCGGATTCGCCTTGCCCTTGGTTTTTCCCATGATCTGGCCTACCAGGGACTGAAGGGCTTTTTCCTTACCCGCCCGGTATTCCGCCACCGCCTTGGCTCCCGCTGCAACCACTTCATCCACGATCGGCTGCAATACGGCTTCATCACTTATCTGCTTAAGATCCTGAGCTTCAATAACAGAGTCCGGATGGCCTTCTCCAGCCCACATGGCTGCAAGCACCTTCTTGCCGATACCTATGTTGATGGTTTCATCAGCGATGCGGTTCACTAAGGCGACCAGGTGATCAGGGGGAAAGGGCGGTGCCGTTTCGTCCCCTTCCTGGTCACCCAGGAGGCGGAACACCTCTGTGGTTATAAGGTTGGCCAGCAGCTTGGCGCTTGCGCAGCTGCCTACTGAGCTTTCAAAATAGTCAGCGATTGCACGTGAGGATACCAGCTGCTCAGCATCATAAGGGCTAAGGTCATACTTTTTGATATAGAGGGCCTTCCGAACATCAGGAAGTTGAGGCAGCTCGGATTCCAGTTGTCTGATCTTATCCTCTGTCACAACAATCGGCATCAGGTCCGGATCAGGGAAATATCGGTAATCGTGGGCGTCTTCCTTGGTACGCATCGATACGGATTTGCCTGCGGCCTGATCCCAACGGCGTGTTTCCTGAGTAACTTTGCCTCCTGCAAGAACCAGGGCGATCTGCCGGTGTGTCTCATGCTCGATTGCCTTATTGATGAAACCGAATGAATTGAGGTTCTTCATCTCAGTCCGTGTACCGAACTCGCTTTCCCCCTTCGGGCGGACAGAAAGGTTCACATCACAGCGGAAGGACCCTTCGTTCATCCTGCAGTCGGAAACGCCCGCATAGAGAAGGATTGCACGCAGCTTCATGAGATATGCCCTCACATCCTCCGCAGAACGGAAATCCGGTTCTGACACAATCTCGATCAGCGGCACGCCGCCTCGGTTGTAATCTATCAGCGTGCCTTCCCCATCATGGATCAGCTTTCCGGCGTCCTCCTCGATATGAATCCGGGTGATGCCGATCCGTTTCGTTTCACCCTGCACTTCAATATCGATAAAGCCGTCGTGACATAGGGGCAGGTCGTACTGGCTAATCTGGTAAGCTTTTGGGGAGTCTGGATAGAAGTAGTTCTTCCTATCCTGTTTGCCGTAAGCGGTGATTTCGCAGTTGGTGGCAATGCCGGCTTTCACCGCGTAATCCACCACCTTTCCGTTGAGCACCGGCAAGGTTCCGGGAAGGCCCAGGCATACAGGACACACCTGTGTGTTCGGAGGCGCTCCGAACGCAGTGGAGCAGCTGCAGAAAATCTTGCTTTCGGTTTTAAGTTCAACATGGACCTCAAGACCCATCACGATTTCATAATCTTTTGCTGTCATGGCTGCTACCCCCTTCCCTTTATTGTGGCCTGCTCATAGGTATAAGCTGCCCTGAGCAGTGTTTTTTCATCAAAAGCCTTGCCAATAAGCTGCATTCCGATGGGCATGCCGTTTGAATCCACCCCGCAAGGTACTGACATTGCAGGTACTCCGGCTATGTTGATTGGCACGGTGTAGATATCCTCCATGTACATTTCCAGTGGGTCCTTGCTCTTTTCCCCCAGCTTCCAGGCGGTGGTAGGTGCTACCGGTGAAAGGATCATATCGTACTTCCTGAATATGCCGCCGAATTCCTTGCGTATCAGGCTTCGCACCTGCTGGGCTTTCTTGTAGTAGGCATCGTAATAGCCAGAGCTGAGAGCATAGGTTCCAAGCAGAATCCGGCGCTTCACTTCCTTGCCGAAGCCCTGGCTGCGGCTCTGAACGTAGAGGTCTGCCAGATCGTCGAACTGCTCTGCTCTGAAACCGTACTGCACCCCGTCGAATCGGGCAAGGTTGGAGGAGGCTTCTGCAGAGGAAATGATGTAGTATGCGGGAAGGGCATATTCCATGGTGGTCACGCTGACCTCTTCCACCACTGCACCCAGTGCCTCGAACTGCTTGGCTGCAAGAAGGATGGAGTCCTTCACTTCTGGATTCAGACCCTTTGCGAAATATTCCTTCGGCAGGGCGATCTTCATCCCTTTAATGTCCGCCTTCAGGCTTTCGGTGAAATCCGGCCATTCTACCGGGGTCGATGTGGAATCCTTTGAATCGTGACCATAGATGGCGTTCATCACCAGGGCCATATCCGTCACATCCTGTGTAAGGGGCCCGATCTGATCCAGCGAAGAGGCGAAGGCCACCAACCCGTATCGGGATACTGCACCGTAGGTGGGCTTCATGCCGACCACCCCGCAAAAGGAGGCTGGCTGGCGGATGGATCCGCCGGTATCGGAACCCAGTGTGAAAGACGCCTGATGCCCTGCCACCGCCGCAGCAGAACCGCCGGAGCTGCCGCCGGGTACACGGCTGCTATCCACCGGGTTCCGGGCCGGTTTGAAGTAGGAGTTTTCTGTGGAGGAGCCCATGGCGAACTCATCCATGTTCAGCTTGCCCAGCACCACAGCATCTGCGGCCCTCAGCTTCTCAACCACGGTGCCGTTGAACGGGGATGTGTAATTCTCAAGCATCCGGGAGCCGCAGGTGGTGGGCATATCGGTGGTGCACATGTTGTCCTTCAGACCAGCCGGGATTCCTGCAAGTTCGCCCAGGGGCTCGCCCTTTGCCCGCTTGGCATCAATCATTCCAGCCTTTTCAAGGGCGCTGTCCTTGCACAGAGTGATCCACGCGCCAATCTCGCCATCGGTTTTTTCTATATGGTCAAAACAGGCTTTAGTAAGCTCAACACTTGAGGTTTGCCCGCTTTCAAGCAGTGCTTTCTGTTCGTGTATGGTCAGTTGGTTAAGTTTCATCGGGGCTCCTCCTATTCTACGACTTTCGGTACAAAGAAACAGCCGTCTCTTTGGGCCGGTGCATTGGCCAGCAGTGCCTCACGATTTTCGGAGTTGCTGCAGACATCGGCGCGGAACACGTTTTCGATGGGCATCACATGGGCCATGGGGTCCAGCCCAGCCACATCCAGCTCGTTCAGCTTATCTGCAAAGGCAATGATATCCCGCAGGTTCCGAGTGAGCTCTTCCTTTTCGGTTTCTGTGAAGGCCAGCCGCGAGAGCGCGGCAACGTAGTCCACATCTTCCCCTGAAACCTGGGGCTTTTCCGGTTCCACATGCACGTAGTCGTTCAGTCCGGAGATGAGATCCAGCTCCTTAAGCTGAGACATGCTGACCTTGGACGGACTTTGGCTCATGGCGCAGGAGCCGTCCCTCATTTTCGGGAATGCGATGACATCCCGAATGCTCTCCGCTCCTACCATCAGCATGATCAGTCGATCCATCCCGAAAGCAAAACCCCCGTGGGGAGGTGTGCCATATTGGAACGCATCAAGCATGAACCCGAACCGTTCATGTGCCTCAGTATCTGAGAAACCCAGCAGCTTGAACATTTTCTTCTGAAGATCACGGATATGGATCCGGATGCTTCCGCTTCCAAGTTCAGTACCGTTCAGGACCACATCATAAGCCTTCGCTCGGACCTTAAGCGGGTCGGAATCCATCAGGTGAATATCCTCCTCCACCGGCATGGTGAATGGATGATGCATCGCAACATAACGGCTGTCCTCCGCATTCCACTCAAGCAGCGGGAATTCGGTCACAATCAGGAATGCCATATCGTCTTTCTTCCGCAAACCTCGGAGATCGCCCAGATCCAATCGGAGACTTCCAAGTATCGTGCGGACCATTTCCAGTTTATCGGCACAGAAGATGATGAAATCCCCAGGTTTGCCCTGAAGCTTATCCACCATGGCTTTGAGTTCTTCCTCTTTAAAGAACTTGGTCAGGACAGAATACAGCTCGCCGTTCTCACGGATGGCGATCCAGGCCATGCCCTTGCCGCCGTAGGAAACTGCTTTTTTTGTCAGCTCCTCGATCTCGGTGCGGGTCAGATCCCCACAGCCTTTGGCATTGATGGCGCGAACCACACCTCCACTCTCGGTGACCTTCCGGAACACCTCGAAGCTGCAGGTGGATGCAATCTCCGTCAGATCCACGATTTCCATGCCGAAACGAAGATCAGGCTTATCCACTCCGTACTTATCCATGGCATCCTGCCAGGTCATCCGTGCAAAGGGCAATTTAATTTCCTGTCCCAGTACAGTTCTGAACATATCCGCGAACAGTTTTTCAAGCAGGCCTGTCACATCAGCCTCGTCTACGAAGCTCATTTCCATATCCACCTGGGTGAATTCCGGTTGGCGGTCTGCCCGGAGATCCTCGTCCCGGAAGCAGCGGGCCACCTGGAAATAACGGTCGATACCAGCCACCATCAGGAGTTGCTTGTAAATTTGCGGGCTCTGAGGAAGCGCATAAAAACTCCCCTTGGAAACACGGCTGGGTACCAGATAATCCCTAGCGCCTTCAGGCGTGCTTTTAGTCAGCACCGGTGTTTCAACCTCCATGAACCGCTGGGTGATAAGGAACTGGCGGACTGCCTGTGTCACTTGCTGACGCAGAAGCAGATTCCGGTAAAGATCCGGCCTTCGCAGGTCAAGATACCGGTGCTTCAGTCTGAGCTCTTCACGAACCGTGCTCTTTTCCTCTATGGCAAAGGGAGGTGTTTTCGCCTCCGACAGAATCTTGATCTTCTTAGCGCGGATCTCAACGGTACCGGTTTCAATAAGAGGATTCACGGTCTCTTCATCACGCTTCTCAATGATGCCGGATACTGCAATGACGTATTCCCCGCGGATCTTCTCAGCCTTTATGAAATCCGCCTCATCCACATCCCGTGCATCGATGACTACCTGGGCTATCCCGGAATTATCCCTCAGATCGATGAAGATAACGCCTCCAAGATCCCGCCGCCGCTGGGCCCAACCCATGAGAACCGCTTCTGTATCGATCTGGGATTCCCGAATCTCACCGCAGTAGTGACTTCGCTTCAAGCTTCCTAATGTTTCAGCCATATTCATTCCCTCCTTAAACGTGAATCGTTAATCGGATTCCGTTAATCGATAAAAACGCACAAAAAAGCCTTCCATCCCGGTCAAGGGACGAAAGGCTTGTAGGCTCTCCGTGGTACCACCCAAATTGACTGGTCCAAAGACCAATCCACTCATTTTCGATACGGGCGGCAGAAACTGCTGTCGATATCTACCGGGTTTAACGGTCCGGAACCGGCCAAATCTACTCGCGTAAGCTTTCGGTTGGCAACTCGGGGATGTTCTTCGCCTGTTTCTCCGTACCGGACTCTCACTGTCACCGGCTCGCTGAAACTTCTGATACAGGGTACTCTTCCCGTCAAAGTCATTTTGGTATGATATATTTGATTGTAATCCAGTTTGTTACCGAAAGTCAACACCTTTTAAGCCCATTGCTTAATCAATAGGAAAACGACCTTCTGTCCATTAACCTCCAGACTGTTTGACAATGGTGGTATGTGAGCATAATATGAAATGCTTCTGAACATGGATACAAGGAAGCCGTCTTCATTCTGGTCATCATGACCATCGCGTCCAGCAGGCCGATTCTTAAGCTTTTCGAAATGATGATGGGGCGGATTGTAAAAACAGTCAATGGGGGACTTGTCGCCTGGTTCACGATCATTCTCATGTCAGCCCCGCTCAGCTCCCTGATCACCGGCCCTACTGCCATGACTATTTCGGCTTTCATCAGTGAAAAAGAACTGGAGAACCTGTTTTTCAAACCTGGAACACAACGTGGACCTGCGAATCGCATCAGACAGTCAGTTCTGAAGAAATACTTCGATAACGGAATCTCTAGTGCAGGGTTGTTTCAATACGCGTTTGTTCCAACGGTAATAGCGGCTTTTGTATTTTTCATGTTCAATTCAAGCCTCACTGATCTTACGTATGATTGCCACACGTCCCTTGCTGGCTTTCAGCAGGGTCTCCGGTTCAATACGCACCAGTGACCGGTCCGATCCGCCTCCAGTCAGTACCCAGGGCTTTTCCATGACGCGCTCATCAATCAGGATTGTCGCCTCATAACCGAAGGAGGGAACGCCGCCCACTGCATAGCCAGTGTGGACAAGCACTGCTTCCGCAGAGGCATGCTTTGGTTTTTTACAGTTGAGGATTGTCGTGATCTGCCTGACATCGACCCGGTCTTCCCCTTTAACGATAGCCACAATGAATTCACCGTTTTCCGTTATCAGGCAGACGTTCTTGACCAGATCTTCCAGGGTTGCTCCGGCAGACTCAGCTGCCTCGGCTGCGGTGTGGCAGGAGGTCTCGAAAACAAGATGTTCTGCCTGTATGCTGTTGTCCTTTAAGTATTGTCTTAAGCGTTCTTCCTGATCATCAAGATTCCTCATATGATCCCTACTGGTTTTCCAGGAGTCCGAGTACCAGATCGGTACGGCCCCAGGAAGCGATCACAGGCAGCACATAATAGGTCTGGCTGCCGCAAAGCAACGCATTGGTCATATGAATCTGGGGTTCCAGATTCAGTTCCATTCCCTTGTCAGACATATTCACTGCGAACAGGCCATTTTGAAGGTTAAGGAATTCACCGACAGCATCCTCGATGATATCCTCCACTTCTTCCTCAGGTTCCTGAGAAAAGCGGACAGCCAGCTGAGTGATAGCCTCACTGCTTCCGCCTATTCCGGTTATTATCCGGGAAGTTCCTTCCAGCACCTGGGTGGACAGATAAGTGGCCTGGTAATCCTCCACTTTTCGTATGGCTTCGAAACGAATATTCCTGTCGACAAACCGGATGAAGCTCTTTATATACAGGGACACATAATCCCGGCATGTTTCAACATCGAATGCATCATGCAGGTTCAGAAACAGTTCCACATAGGTATCGACTTCACCGTTCTTGAGGGCTTCCAGTGATTCCTCATCCATGCCGTTCGATTCCCGGTAGTCTTCCATGATTTGATCCAGTTCATCCAGATTGAAAATGCCCCGGTCAAAAAGGACCTGTACCATTTGGTGATGCTCATTCTTTTGCGATGCTAGAAGTACATCCAGCTGAAACTCGGTGAGATATCCCTGTTCAATGGCAATTTGACCGAACCGTTTGTCCTCACTGGCCTGAATGGCATGGATCTTTTCTACCTGCGCCGGCGAAAGCATTCGATCACTGATTGCCATGGTGCCAAGCTTCACGCGGGTGCGGTCTGTTTCATCCAGTACCGACAGCAGCTCATCAGCTGAGAGATGCCCTTTACTCAAAAGGAATTGTCCAAAAAACTGACTAAACATGGCTCTCCCGCTCCTTTAGGATTTTCTCCACCACAAATCGGATCTGTTCCTCCGACCACGGCTTTTGGATGAACTCGATTGCTCCGGCTTCCAAAGCTCTTTTGAGCTTATCCTTGGTTCCGGAGGATGAAGACATGACAACCCGGGCATTCTTATCAATGGACCGGATTGCTTCCAAAGCGGCTACGCCATCCAGAACCGGCATGATGATATCCATAAAAACCAGCCCTGGCTTTACGCTCTCGTACAATTCAACCGCTTTTTGGCCGTTTTCAGCTTCAAAAACCTGCACTTCAAAATGTTTTTCAAGCACTTGGCTCAGCTTGCGGCGGATCAGCTTTGAATCATCACAAATAAGGATTTTGAATTTCTCATGCATAAATTCCAGGCTTGGCTTCATTCACCATGCCCTGCACCACCTTTCTGACGGATATTTTTCATTATATCATTCCCGAAAGCACCCGAATAGTCAATTTATTCAGGAAATTTCCCGTTAAACGCATTAATTTAATTGCCGCTTTTACTAAGATACTTTTGGGAATAAGGACAGGCATGAATACAGATCCCACAGATATCATCTTTAACACCGATTCTCCTGCAGCTTTCTTCCGCTTGGATTTTACAGGCGAAGGCTTTGTAATACTTCTCCCGCTGAAGACCTAAAGACCAAGGGACTCCCATGATGGCTCCCGCTGGGCAGGCCGTCATGCAGGCCATACAGGATCCGCACCCATCTGAAGCAAACGGCACCCGGTCGATCGGAGCGTTGGTCAGAACGGTTGAAAAGCGTACTGCAGACCCGTATTCGGGTGTCACCATCAGAGCACTGCGCCCGATCCAGCCAAGTCCTGCACGTAGAGCTGCCGTTTTATGAGGAATCTCGGTCCTCAGGGCTTCCCAGTCAACGGTCACATCAGCCCGAATCATCGGGCTGGCATCATACCCGTGAGCGGTCAGCCAATCTGCTGCCAGCTGATCCAATTGGTCCAGGATCCCATTGACTCGGTTATATTCCATATGATACGCCAATGTCGGTCCCTGAGCCAGGTCTTTCACGACAGAAGGCTTCAGTGCCACTCCTATCGAGATGCCGCCAGCATACCCAGCCGCAAGGGCTTCCGGGACATCGTCCAGACAGGCATAGCCCACCAGGTCGCCTCCCGAGTCCTTGATATGGTGTTTCAAGCGCTCCTGCCAATCCACCATCATGATTCCTCCTCTTTGGTCAGCGGTCCACAACACATCGCACTTTCAGTTTACTCCAGAACACACAAAAAAACTGCCCTGTTTTATCACCAAACAGGGCAGTCTACTTATTTCTGGTACCTTTTATTCAATTCAGCAGCTACATCGCCCAGCGAAACTCCCTGCTCGGCCAGCAATACCATCATGTGGTACACCAGGTCCGCTGTCTCAGCCACCAGTTCCTCAGGATCACGGTTCTTAGCGGCGATGATCACTTCGCTGGCCTCTTCCCCGACTTTTTTCAGGATCTTATCCACCCCTTTGGTGAACAGATAGGTGGTATAGGCTCCCTCAGGCATCAGTTCCTTCCGCTCCAGAATCCGATCGTACAGCTGGCTCAGTATCTGAGGGGCGATGACATCGCTGTTCTCAAAACATGACCAGCTTCCGGTGTGACAGGCAGGCCCCTGGGGCACCACTTGGAGCAGCAGCGTATCACCGTCACAGTCCAGACCGATACTGTTGACTTTCTGCACATTTCCGGAAGTTCCACCCTTATGCCAAAGCTCCTGTCGACTACGGGACCAAAACCAGGCATCCTGCGTTTCCACTGTCTTATCCAGGGCATCCCTGTTCATCCATGCCATCATGAGCACTTTGCCGGTAGCCTGTTCCTGCAGTATGGCGGGAACCAGGCCCTGTTCATTGTATTTAATGCGGTTTCGCAGTGTTTCCAATTGTCATACCCCTCTCATCAAGACGTTGTTTGCTTTTAGCCAGGCCTTCAGCTCCGGTATACGGATATCACCGAAGTGAAATACGGATGCAGCCAGAGCGGCATCGGCTTTCCCTACGGTCAGTACCTCCAGGAAGTGCTCCCTGGTTCCGGCACCACCGGAAGCGATGACTGGAACCTCGACATTTTCAGAAACTATCCGGTTAAGCGTCAGATCATACCCCTGGCGGACGCC
>CAZEHS010000062.1:0-19483 GCA_964511875.1 uncultured Peptostreptococcaceae bacterium | reverse complement strand
CTACTAAGCTTCAGATGGAGTTGAAACTCCACCTGAAGCCAAGGATCGCTTCATTGCATAAGAGTCATAACGGTTCGTGATGGGGGGTTCATTCTCCAAGTGGTATTATTGCGTTAAATGTATATTTACCGCAATAATGTTGCTTTTCAAACAAACCTCGTGTTACAATGGATTCAGAAAGCGATAATCTCCAGCAATACAGCGTTACAACCACTTCGCAATGATTCTGCAGCACATCCCTTAAGGAGGCTCCATGCCATCGAATCCCAGATACCGTATTCAGAACAAATCGGATAAGCCTGATAACATAGTTGCTGCTGAAAGCAAATTGATGGATGCCTGCCATGAAATGGAAATCAACCTCCCTGGATGGCTGAAGGATTATACCATCTATTTAAAGGGATCCATCTCCCTGACAAGCAGGAAAGCATATCTGAACGATCTCCTCTACTTTCTGGACTATCTGATCCGTGAAACGGATATAACGGAAGCAGCTGTACCGCGAAAAATCACATTGGAAGAGTTCCAAAGAATCACAGCCAGAGAGATCAATTGGTACCTGGATTACCTAAGCAGATACATAACCATTCAGAACGAACGGGAAACTCAGATCGAAAACCATTCCAGATCCCTTTCACGAAAACGGTCATCACTTTCTGTCCTGTTCAAATATCTCTTTCGTTCCGAAATGATTCCAGTCAACATAACAGATGCCTTCAATCCCATCAAGCTTCCAAAGCCCCAGCCGGACGCCATCAAACGGCTTGAAATTGAAGAAGTATCTAAAATGATGGAAATAGTCATGTCCGGTGAGGGTTTGAATGAAAGGGAAAAGAAATTCTGGTCTAAGACCCGATATCGGGACCGTGCAATACTGGTGCTTTTTGTCACTTACGGCCTGCGGCTCAAGGAACTTCAGCAGCTGAACATTTCCTCGTTCAACTACGGCCGCGGCGAATTCCGTATTTTTCGAAAACGGGGCAAGGAAGTACTGATGCCGATCAACAAGACCTGTGAGCAGGTAGTTAAAGAATATATCAACCTGGAAAGAGCGTCTGATAACATTCTTACAGCGGATGCCAAGGATGCGCTGTTCCTATCGAACAGAAAAACCAGACTTGCAGAGCGTTCGATTCAGGTAATCGTCAATAAATACACATCCATCGCCATGGACGTACCCAGAGGTTCCGGCTACAGCCCTCATAAGCTTCGGGCCACGGCCGCCACTTCCCTAATCGAATACGGCTTCTCCATCTTCGATGTTCAGAATCTGCTGGATCACGACAACGTCACTACCACCCAGCTCTACGCCGCCCACAAGCGCCATGCCAAGCGGGATCTGATCAATCAATACGAAGTGCTGCCCGAGAACAAAAAGCCGTCAAAGGATTGATTCAGGCGTTGTTTCTCAGCGCGTTCAGCACGGAAAGATTCATCGCCCTGCGGGCCGGCGAATACCCTGATATGAGCCCGATGGCTGTTGAAAATGCGATGCCGAAAACCGCCAGCTTGAAATCAATCAGAGAGAGCTTCTGCCCCATCTGCTGAGCGCCGATCATATTGATGATGACGGAGACACCATAGCTGAGAATCACACCGATGATTCCGCCTATCAGCCCGATCAATCCGGATTCCACAAGAAAGATATTCCGGATATCCACCAGGTCGGCTCCGATCACCTTCATCACCCCGATCTCCCTGGTTCGTTCATAAATGCTCATGACCATGGTGTTAGCGATACCGATGGCCGCAACAAGAAGGCTTACAGCGCCGACACCCCCCAGGATCAGTTTCATCATCTGACTGGTCTTTTTCATTTGTGTGATGATATCCATCAGGCTGCTTGCTTCATAGCCCATGGCCTTGATCTGCTGCTGCACCTTGGCGGTGTTGTCGATGCTGTCCACCCGGACTATCATACGCTCATATTGATCAAGATTGCGCAGCGCATCCCGATTATCCATAAGCTTTGCATCATCCTTGATCATCTGTTTCAATGTTTTCAGTGATACGAAAGCGCTGTAATCAATGAAGTAGTTCCCGGTACGGGAAAGGATGCCTACCCCTTTTGCCTTGAATTTTTTCGGCTTTTTCTGATCCGCAGTGGAATTCCGATTATCCGGATAATCATAATCCGCTGTAATGATGAGATTGGTAAGCAGATTCAGCTTGGGCTCGTATGGAACTTCTTCTCCCGGTTTCGGTGGCTCGGTCCATCCCCCGCCGTTCATATCGTTCATCCGCCTTGGATTATAGAAATCCTGATCTGCAGAGAAACCGAACAGGACAGTATTCTGTCCCCCTGTGAGGTTATGGCCTTTCATAAGCTTCGCACCGAAAATCTCCAGCTTTGCCGGATCGGTTCCGATGATCGATTTATCAGAAACCTGCTTCCCGACCAGGATCCTCATATAAGCTTCCTTGATGGGAAGAACGGCTTCAACGTTGGAAATGGCTTCGAACTGTTCCATGGCCTTGTCATCCAGCTTCAGCTTCGACGTACTGAGGCCGGCAGGTCCGGGACCGTTTCCATAGGGCTTCATCACATCGATGTTATTGAGGCTCCCCATCTGCTCAATCTGGTCCTGGAAGCCTTTGTCCATGCCATTGCTCAGGGAGACCAGGACCACGATGGCGGCAGTGCCGATCACTACTCCCAGAAGGGTCAGAAAGGTCCGCAGCTTACGCTTGATCAGATTGTTGACACCGATGCTGAACAGGTCTTCCGGCCGCATCATAGCTTTTCTGCCAGCTTTCTGGCATTGCGACGCTTCATATACCGGTATCCGCCCAAGAGGATTCCTGCGCCCAGTAGGATCCCTGCGCCGATCTTGATCCACCTGATCCATTTGTCAGCCGGGCTTTCCACCGGAGGCATGCCGTCCATACCGGGCTCCAGGGGCGGCATCTCTTCAACCGTCGTCGTGAATTCGTGGATGATTTCAAATTCTTCTCCCGAACCGTCCTGATACATGAGATGAATCGTCCCCTTCTGCTCCCCTAAAGCCGTCGGAGTGAATGATCCGTCGAAATATGTATCACTGCCTTCCCCGAGATTCCCCAGATAGGTTTCACCCTGATCGCTTGTAATATGATCTCCCGTAACTGTCATGAAAATGTTCCTTATTTCTGCTTTCCCGATATTGAAGACTGTCAGGGATAGCTGAGCTGGAGTATTCAAATTACACACTGGAGGAATTTCAACCTTCGACAGTCGCGGAATAAGCTCCTGCATGACAGGAATACTGATCGTATCCGAAAGCGAAAGCGCCTTCCCTTCATCGTCCTCATAATCGATTTTAACTTCAATCGGATGGTTTTTAGGTTTGGCACTGTAATCGGCTTTCAGATACACATCCCGCGTCACACTGCCGCCAGCCCCTATGCTGCTTATAAAGAATGAATTGGATGCATTGATCGGTGTGAATACGTCTTCCGCTGAATCCAAAGTGATCTTGGCATTATAAACAGGCTTGTTCCGATTTGTATTCGTAAACGTGATCCTTAATGGAAAACTTTGATTTGCCAGAACCGGACCGTTCCCATAACTGTAATTGCTGACAATCACCTTGGGAGTCGTCTTGCCTGCAGCATTGCTGATATCTACATTGAGATATTCATAATATGTCTTCTGTTCATTCCCGGTACCGACCTCGTAGGTTATGACAGCCTTTACCGGATAGCTTTTCCCTTCAATGTCGGATTTGGTAAACAGCTTGAAGCTGAATGGATAGGACTGTCCGGCATCGATTTTCCTCGCCTGCTGAACAGGAGCCGATTTGGACATGATGCCAGCGTCCGTCTCCAGTTTTGCAGTCACGTTCTGCAGAGAAAGCTGTGAATGATTCGCCAGTGAGAATTCCACAATGAAATCCGAGCCGGCTCTTATCGTTCCAGGAACCCTTATTTTTTCAAAATTCAGTTCCAGAACCTGATCCGTTGATTTTCGTACGGGTATGTAAACCTTCTTTTCAATTGTGTAGGCCTTATCATATTCATCCTTGAAAACAAGCTCAAGAGTCTGAACATAGGATTTGGTTTCAGCCTTGTCGTCCGCCTTGATTTCAAAGTAAATCCGCTGAGTGTGCTTTGAGAGCAGTTCCCTGATTGATGCGGTCTGCTCCCCTTCTGCAGGGTACAGGCCGGCGCCAAGGTCCTTGAATGTTGCCTTGATATCCTTCAGGGTTACGTCACCGCTGTTCAGGACATCAAAGGCGACGGTTCCTTTTTCACCTGCTGCGATATAGGTGTTTTCGACATCGGTTTTTCGGATTTCGAGCTTTGGAGGTTCATTTGCATTGGAGATCTTCACATAAATTGTCTTGGTCAAGGTTCCCTTGGAACCTTCCAGCGTATTGTAGTCAAATGTCAGCCCCACCGGGTAGGTTTTGGTTTCAGCTGTCTTCATGATCTTCAACGGAAGATAAAGCACTTTTTTCTCTTTTGGTCCCAGATGGATACTGGCAGCCGCGCTGCTTAAGGACTCAATCTCAAAGGGGTATTTGGATGGGTCATCCAAAGATACAACCATAGTCATTATGGTCGTATAGGTCCTGTTCTCGATGGGAATGGGCAGATCTACCTCAGTACCGGCTTCAAGGGCAGCAGCGCTGGATTTGTACCCTACCAGGATATCCGGCGTTTCCTCGGCAAAAATCACTCCGTTCAATGGCAGCAATACCAAAATAGTTGCCATCGTACAGGAAAAAAATCTAGTCCAATAATTGCGCATCGTCAAAATCCTCCGTTTTCATTTCAAGAAATGGCGTGTTGAGGATATCCTGATCAACCGTACCGTCCTTCATATGAAGGATCCGGTCAGCGTATCTTGCTATTTCAGGTTCGTGGGTTACGATGATCATCGTCTGACCCTGTTTTCTGGCCACGGATATCATCAGTTCGATTACCTCTTCACGGGTATGGGTATCCAGGTTGCCTGTGGGTTCGTCCGCAAAAAGTATCTTAGGGTTGCATACCAGCGCCCTTGCGATGCCTACCCGCTGCTGCTGGCCGCCGCTCATCTGCGAAGGCTTATGATCGGCATATTCCTCGATGCCTACAAGCTTCAGCATTTCCCGGGCTGCAGCGATACGCTCTTTTTTGCCTACGCCGCGGAATGTAAGGGGCAATGTCACATTATCCAGGGCTGTCAGTGATTCAATGAGATTATAGGATTGGAATACAAATCCGATGTATTTTTGCCTGAAAACCGCCAAGCCGTGTTCATCAAGGGTTTCCAACGGGATACCGGCCGCAATGACACTGCCGGATGTCGGTTTTTCAAAACCTGCCATCAGATTCAGCATGGTGGATTTTCCTGACCCTGATGTCCCTAAAAAACAATTGACCTCGCCCTCATTCAGCTCCAGAGTAACTCCATTGACGGCCTTGATCTCATTCTTGCCGAGAACAAAGTGTTTATGGACATCTTTCAGTTGGATAATCAAGAATTCATCTCCTTAAGAAGGACTTAATTATTGTAGTTAACCCATAATGTATCAGGTTGTTCCAGTATCAGTATAGCAAAAAAACCGCTAAGGCGGTTGCCTGTACGGTTTTTTCAGTGATCAGATCTAATAGGTTGCAGCCTGAAGCGCATCCTGAGGATAGGATTCATAGGATGGAACTCTCAGGGTATCACCAGCATGGATAGTAGCGCTGGTAAGCTTATTTTCATCCATGATCGTATGGACCTTCAGACGGATATCTTCGGACTCATCGCTGATGGCTTTGGCGATAGCCCACAGGGTATCACCCTCTTCCACAACGACTTCTGTCCATAAAACAGGGGCTTCCGCAGAGGCGACCATCATCAGGGTCGCACTAGATAAAAGAACTCCCAGAATGAAGATCAGGGCACTGATGACGGTGATGAATCTCCTGCCGTTCGCTATCCTCAATTTGCGTTTCATAGAGCACCTCCAGAACGTATGTTCGATAAAATGATTATACACGAACACACGTTCTAAATCAAGCCCTAAATAGCGAACTAATGTTTGATACCTTAAAAAAATCATGCTATAATAGGGACAAATAAAGGGGTGAGGTGTAAGCATGAGTAATGAACTGACATCCAAACAAAGAGACATACTTGAATATATAGAGGTCCACGTATCACAAAAGGGATATCCCCCCTCCGTAAGGGAAATCTGTGAGGCTGTAGGCTTGAAATCAACTTCAACCGTACATGGTCACCTCCAGAGACTTGAGAAAAAAGGATACATCCGACGGGATCAGACAAAGCCCAGAGCTATTGGTGTCCTGGAAGGCTCCGATCAGGACAATCTGATCCCTTTCCCTCAAAAAGAGATTGCTCAGATTCCGATCATCGGCAAAGTGACCGCCGGCGAACCCATTCTGGCAGTTGAGAACTACGAGGATACTTTTCCGGTTCCCATCGAATTCATTGATGCCGGCAAGTATTTCATGCTCCGCGTCAAGGGCGACTCCATGATTGACGCAGGTATCTTCGACCGGGACTATGTACTTGTAAGACAGCAGCCGGACGCACGGAACGGTGATTATGTGGTTGCCATGCTGGATGATTCAGCTACCGTCAAAACCTATTATCGTGAAGACAACCGCATCCGTCTCCAGCCTGAAAATCCCAGTCTGTCCCCCATTTACGCCAACCACGTGGAAGTGCTGGGTATCGTTAAGGGTGTTTTCCGAAAAATCTAGAGTCGAATCATGTAAGTGATCAATGGACTTATACGCAAAGCGAGAGAGTGGTTGACATATATTCATTATGTCAACCACTCTCTCGCTTTGGTTGTTTCATCCATTCAACTATTTATTATGTCTGTCAATGAACGACTTGAATTCTTCTTCAGCCTTATCCTTTTCATACCCATATTTTGCCTGTAGAATCCCTACCAGTTTTTCTTTTTCTCCGGCAATCACCATGAGATCATCATCTGTGAGTTTACCCCACTGCTTTTTGACCTCGCCTGTCATCTCGCTCCATTTTCCTTTTAAGATATCTTCATTCATGTTCTTTCCTCCTCGCGCTTTAGTATTCTTTAACCTCAATTATATATACCCATTATTTTTGATATATCACATAGTTGAGTATCATCGCTTGTGTTTATACGATCAGAGCCGCCGATATTGTTCTGGAATCAGGTCCTTTACTTTTGCAGAGGCTACGCCAATGACAGTGTCGGCTCCTCCATAATAAACAAGGATTTCGTCCTCCTCGTCCAGGATTTCCTTATCTTCTGCGGATACAGCCCCGCAAGTAAAAACCACATTGGGAACCCAACTTTTCCCTGATAGGCCCACTTCATAAGAGGCCTCCGGTTCCAGGATCGGATTGGGCGAGCGGTACAGGAGCCTGGATGGATCTTTCAGAGAAGTGAGGAGCACACCGAGCCGGTAACAGAATGTATAGTCAACACCGTGGTAGATGAGAAGCCATCCGAATCGTGTTTTTAAAGGCTGAGCACCTGCTCCGATTTTAACAGCATCCCAGATCATCCCTGATCGGGTTCCCAGGATGATTTTGTGTCCTTCCCGAGGCCAGGGGGTCTGGAAGGTATCAGCATAGGTAATCCAGATACTCGGTGCGATTCGGTGATAGAGTACCAGCTTGCCGTTATATCTTTCCGGGAAAAGGATTGCGTCTTTATTGGGAAAACCGGGGAATAGCAGGCCATGCCGTTGCCATCCCGTCCAATTGTGGGCGGCCATGTCTTTTTCCGATATGGAAGCCAGGGCAATCTGGGGAGTGATGCCGTCGTAGGCGGTGTAAAGCATATAGATACGCCCTTCCATGGCAATCATCCTGGGATCTTCACAACCCATTTTCTCACTGTCATTGGCAGGACTGAACACAGGTTCCGAAAACCGTTCGTTCACCTGAAGACCGTTATTGCTTATGGCCAGGCCGATACGGGATATGCCGTCATCACCGACGGCCCTGTAAAAGATATATACAGCCCCTTGAACTCGAATGGCACCGCAATTGAGTACATATTTGTTTTCCCAGCTGTGATCCGACAAGGGAGCCAGGATTGGGTTATAAGGGGACCTAACCATTTTTCCGGCAAGGGGGGACTTCCTATCGATTTTCTGGTCGATGAGCAATTTGCTGCCCAACGCGGTGGCGCCCAGGTAGCGAACAGCCAGATCTTCATTTTCCTTATTCTGACCCATCAGATCAATGATGTTTGGAAGGATCTCTTCCCTTCCCCCTTTAACCAGCTCATAGAGCCGACTGAACAATTCGGTGCTGAACCAGCGCCTTTCCACCATCAGGGACAGAGGAGTTGGAATTCCCTTGCCTCCCTTGAAGCTGTAACTTGCCCAGCTCCAGATGCAGCAGGTGACAAAAATGCCTTCCGGCAGGGTCAGTCCGAGATGATACGCGTTAGCCATGCGGATCATATGTGCTTTTGCTTTATCCACAGAGGGATTTGATGATCCCCAGTCCTGCCGGGCGATATCGATAAGTTTATTCCTTAGAATTATCTGCTGCGTGTTTTCAAAAACACTGTGAGCAGAGAACATCCCCATGCCCCAATGACCACCGATCGAGTTCATTACGCAATCAGCAAAATCTTCACTTCCGCAGCCGTGGATGAAGGTTTCCCACATTGCGCCATATTGTTCTGCTTCAGTAATCCGTTTCAGAGTGGTGGTCAATACGCGGATTTTGGAGAAATCGCCTCCGCTTCCTTCCCGCAGATTGCTGATTACAACCCGACTTGACAAATGATCAAGACTGGATGCCTCCGGCATTCCCGACAGAGCTGGAAATTCTGTGAAATCAACGACTACTGGCAAAATCGGTGACATTTCAAAATCTTCCGGTTTCAGATTCTCCCGTAACCACTCGATGTTCCAGACCCTGTATTTGTCTGTTTCCGACCAAGGGGCAAGCGCCAGGACATCCAGTGCATTGTGGTGTTGCAAGAGTTCCTCTGTATCATGATATCCCCAGCTTGTGATCAGATTTCGTGGAGGGTTCACCTGCAGCAACCGCATCGCAATCTCTTCTTTTAGGGACATGCTTTGTGGAGAAGGATATAGATTGAATATTTTTTCGACGACACTTTTCATTCCGCTCGGACTATGGAGATTCTCGGGAAATAATATCTTATCCAGATCTTCTTCCATTTGGATGACCAAATCCCTTATTCCCTGGCTGACTTTTTCGTATCCGTCCTCCGTACTGAGATGCAGGTTTTCATGGATGAACTGTTTAAAATCGACTGCATACTCTTTCAGGAGTTTTTCGTATATCCCATAAACATGCGCACTACGGCCAGAATGCGATTTCACCACATGAGGGAGAATGATGGGGACGCCTGGGATGTATTCCCAATATGAAATTTCCGGCAGGAAGGGTTGGAGCTGTTCTTTATGATGCAGCCACTTTTCCTGGAACGCATATTTTCGGCTGATGAACGCATCCACCTGTGCTTCCAGATTTGCCCGAACATTAAGTGGATTTGCTGAAAAACCTATCTGCTTCTGAATCGGGCTCGAGGAGGATTTATCCTCGATTTCCAGGAAGTATCCGGCTAGTCTGCCCTCAAACAGCGCTGCCAAACTATTGATCAGATCTTCCTTATCCATCAAAGGCACAAAATGATATGCGATAATGGTTTCATAGACCACCTGCGTCCAGAGCTCAGCCGGGAAAGAAAACGCCTCCTGTCCGGCAGCCGCAGTTTTGACCATTCGTGTCAGTTGATTGGCGATATCTTCCGAGAATATTCGCGACCAAACGGCTTCATAATATCGGTTGTACCCTCTTCGGAATTGAGACATATGGGGGCGCACATCAATTACAAGGCCTTCAACAAACTGGTCATCCCGATGGCCGATGATCAGAGCGGACTGCACCGCTTGGGGCGTACCGATCCAAACAGTCTGGCTTGTTTCAATGAATCGGAATAACACATGGGCAGCCTGGCTGAACAGATAATCCAAACCTACAGGAAGTGACGCCTTCGGTTTGACACCCAGATAGACCTCGGCAGTCGTTGCTTTCATTTCCATAACCCTTGCAATTAACCAGTAATTCAATCCGTAATCATAGATCTCTTCAGAGCTGTAGGAAAGTTCATCTGTCAGTTCTGAGAGCAACTGTCGGGAAATTGCCATTCCGGCATCAAGACACCCTCTTAATTCCATATTAAAAAGAGAAGCCAGCAAAGGAAAGATGAAATGGGACCCGATACGGTTGGCAAGGTGGGACATTTTGAAGCGGGGAAGAATAAATTGTGCAGCCTCATCACGGATAGGCTGGTACATCAGTTTTACCCAGTCGGGCGTGAGCCCCTCAGACAAATCGGAATCTTTACCCTTCAGGAGGTTAGGTTCTATGATCAGCAGATCGGCGGAAAGCTTGCGGGCTATGTCCATGAGTCCCCGGGTCGCCCACCCGTGCCCGGATAAGGATTTATCCATCTTGGTGATTAGAATCCGATCTTTGCGGCTGGACTGATAGGATCCCAGGAATTTTGCTGTTGATTGAGATGGATTGATCAGGCAAATGAACAGACTTTTCAGTTCCGGATAAAACGTATCCAATCCAGCTTCCAGGATGGAAATGACCGCTTGAGGGTCATGCTTGCCTGAAAGAAACGGGATGCCTACCACCAGGTCGACATGTCCCAGCTTGGATATTTTCTTTAGCGCAGCTGCTATGGATTCTTGATAGCGTGATTCCTGATCGGTCATTTCAATCACCTTACCTTCAATTGGTCGGTAGCACTACGCTATAAGGGTTCTTATTTCTGCTATCATGGCTTTCAATCTCTGATCTGCATCATCCTGACTTATTCCTTTAACCCCTGCATATATCTTCATTTTCGGTTCAGTTCCTGATGGCCGTATGCAGAACCACGCTTCATCTTCCAGGACGATTTTTATGGAATTGCTGGACGGCAGATGAATGGGAATTGTCTTCCCGGTTATTGGATCAGTCTGTGTCTGGGTCATGAAATCATAAACATGAACCACCCTGCTTCCGGCAAAATCATCCCAGTGATGCAATCGGAACTGTTCCATGATTTCACCAATCCGATCCTTCGCGCCGGCTTTCAGATCGATATTGATCAGTTCCTCCTGGAAATAGCCATATTCCGCATACAGATCATCCAGAGCCTGAAGGAGCGTCTTCCCCTGCACCTGATAATATGTGGCTATTTCTACCGTTAGCAGAGCAGCCTGCATGGCATCTTTGTCCCGTACAAAATCTCCTGCCAGAAATCCATAGCTCTCCTCATAACCGAACAAAAACCTGTTGAGATGACTATCGACCCGTTCTTTAATCGTTTCCCCGATATATTTGAACCCGGTCAGTGTTTCTACTACCTCCATGCCGAAACCGGATGCAATGGCTTTGCCCATCGGTGTGGTCACCACTGTCTGTACCACTAGTCCGTTAGCAGGCAGGGTCTGGCTTTTTTTGTATTGGGACAGGATATATTCCAGCATCAGGCAACCCAATTGATTCCCCGTCAGAGGGGTATAGCCGCCTGACTCGTTGCGGACAGCCGCACCCAAACGGTCTGCGTCAAGATCCGTTGCCATCAGGAGGTCGGCACTCTCACGATGCCCCAGATCGATGGCCATCTGATACACAGCCCAATCTTCAGGGTTGGGATAACTTACTGTCGGACAGGAAGCATCCTGCACCATTTGCTCCGGTACCGGGAAAAGATTCGTGATACCGCTCTGTTGCAATACCCATGGAACATATCGGGCTCCGGTTCCATGGAGAGGAGTATAAACAATCCTGAGTGACATCGGGTTGTTTTTCCACCATTGCTGCCGGAAACTTATTTCACACACCCTTTTGACATACCTATCCTCAATCTCATTTCCCACCCACTGAAGCAGACCCTTTGCCTCTGCCTCAGCCAGGTCCATGATTGGCACAGCCAGCTCATCCTGCACCTGACTGATCTGCTTCATGACAGCTTGAGCAAAGCTGTCGGTGATCTGCCCGCCGTCCGGACCATACACTTTATAGCCATTATCCACAGGCGGATTATGACTGGCTGTGATCACCACACCCGCAGATGCCTTCAGTTCCCTGACGGCAAAAGAAAGCAGTGGTGTCGGCACCGGTTGTGGAAAAAGCCAGGACTTTATACCCGTAAAGGCGAGCACTGCGGCAGTTTCACGGGCAAATCGGGCGGAGTTTTTTCGAGTATCATGAGCGATCGCAACAGCAACGTCATGGGCTCCCCTATTCTCTATAAGATGCCGGGCCAGGCCCATGGTCGCTTTCCGAACCTGGTAAATATTGATCCGTGCGGTGCCGGCACCCATTTCGCCACGGATACCGCCTGTCCCGAATGTCAGTAACCGGCCGAACCGTTCCCGGATTTTCATTTCATCATCAGCAATCTCATTCAGTTCCTGTTTCATTTCAGGATCCAGATTCTCATCACTGCGCCATCGTTGGTATTGATCATTGTAATCCATGCTTATATTACCTCCAGTCCGTTATAGATACTTCACCAGGTTCCGTTCCTTCACCATGCGGACCAGTTCCCGAACCTCCTGGGTCCGGCTTTTTTCACATACCAGGATCACATTCCCGGACTGAACGATGACAAGGCCCTGCAGCCCGACAGCGGCAATTAACCCATCTTGTCCATAAATCAGACAATCCTTATTGTCCACCCCGACATAGTCACCCTTGACGACCATTCCATCGGCATCAGGAGAGGAGTTATCTGCCAAGGCGCCCCAACTCCCCAGATCATCCCAACCAAAATCACCCTGAACCATCAGAATACGATCACTTTTTTCCAGGATTCCATAATCGATGGAAATGCTGGGAAGGTTGGGGAACAACGATTCCATCACTGACTCTTCCAGTTCGGTTCCTATGCTCTGCTCAATTTGGATCAAACCACGATGCAATTCCGGGAGATGAACCCTGATTTTATCAAGTATCAGCTCCGCCTTCCATATGAATATCCCGCTGTTCCAGCTATAACGTCCGTTTTGTATGAATTCCAGGGCTTTCTCATGGTTTGGTTTTTCCACAAAGCGACGGACCGGATAAACTGGAGGATCCTGGTCGATAGGTGCCTCGTCTCTCTCCACATACCCATATCCTGTTTCCGGCCGGCTGGGCATGATTCCGATCGTGATGAGATAATCGGATGAAGAAGACCAATCAAACCCCTTCTGCAAACACCGATGGAATTCCGACTGTCCCATAACCAAATGATCCGAAGGAAAAATCAGCATGGCCGCATCAGGGTCCCTTTTACGGATGTGGACCGCTGCAAGCCCGATGCAGGGAGCCGTATTTCTTCCCTGAGGTTCGACCAGAAAATTGCCGGCCGGCAGCTCGGGAAGCTGTTCTTTAGCCAGTGCCAGATGTCGCCGTCCTATGACGACCAGAATCCGTTCCGGTTCAAACAAATCGCGAATCCTGTCGAATGACTGTTGTATCAGGGAACGGTCACCTATAAGCGTTAGGAACTGTTTCGGTTTAATGATTCGGCTTTCAGGCCAGAAACGCTCACCCTGACCTCCGGCCATGATGACTGCATAGCGCTTCATCATCCGACCTCCTCTGATGGGCCAGTTCTTCATACACGCCCGTAACTGTCTTCCAGACGGACAATATCATCCTCGCCCAAATAGCTTCCCAATTGTACTTCAATAAAAATAAACGGTTCATCCCCTCGATTGATCGCCCGGTGAGGAATTCCAATCGGAACATCAAGGGTATCTCCAGGTTTTAGAATGATTTCCCGACCATCCAGGATTACTATGCCTTCACCTTTGACAGCCACCCAATGCTCCTGACGCTTGGCGTGTGTCTGATAACTCAGTTGATGATCCGGTTCGACTGTTATCTGCTTCACCTTGTAGCCTGGTTCATCCAGGATCACTTCCCATTTTCCCCATGGAGGTGTAGCAGATTCAAAGATTTTATTATCAGCATTCATTATCTTCACCACCTTCATAACTCATCAGGATCCGGATTAATTCGGTCCCGATAACGAAAACGGCTGATCAGTTCCCATCGATAGAGAGTAACAAGGGCCAATAGATAGGATATGGTTGATTCCGCACCTCTGTTGAGGCTAGGTCCGTCCGGTCCTAACCCGTCTGCGCACGCTCCCGTCATCGGGTTGTACAATGATATTCCCTGGCGATTCCTTCCTAAATACCATTGAAAAGCCGCATAAGCCATTTCCAGATATTTCTCGTTTCCTGTAATAGCCATGGCAAGCATGCAAGTTTCTGTAAGGGCTCCGGCGTCAAGAGGCTGCTGACTGTAAAGAGCCTTATCTCCACCTTTGTGATACCACCCTTCATTCCCGACCACATCAAAGTAGCCGTTCTGATATTGAACGTCTATCAGGAAATCAAGTGCTTCCAGCCCTGCATGCAGATAAGCGGAATCACCCAGGTGCCTATATCCCTGCAACAGGGCCTGAACCAAGCGGGCATTATCGTATGAAAGAAAGTCCTCAAACCAATTCCATGTCCCGTCGGCTGTCTTTTGATACCACTCCAGCAGTGAATCAGCAATTAACTTCAAGCCCTGCCGTGCCGGCTCATAATCCTTATTGAGAACCAGATATGAATCCAGTCCGCAGGCAGCGTAGGCCTGAGCTCGTGGCGAGGTCAGGTGGGTCAGCATGGGGATGCTCTCCTCCACGATGGTTCTCGCCAGCAGGCCGGGAGACCTGTTCTGCACCAAGCGTGCGGCCGCCCCCAACCCCCATAGGCAGCGTCCGAAGGTGTCCTGGCTGAGTTCCTGAGGCGGGAATTTTTTCTGGTAATTCATATAATTATTGAACCAACCATCCTCACGGCGGGCATGGATGATAAAGGCCATATACTTATCCACCAGATTCAACGCCGTTTCATCCTGAAACAGATTGTAGTATTGTGCGAAAGCCACGATTGCCCGGCCCGCATCATCTGATGAATAATCAAATTTGAAATCAGGGATCCCGTAAAGTGTATGCTGGACAATCCCTACATCATCGGTCAGTTCTTTCAGATAATTCATGTTGATCTCAGGCAGGGTATACACCCGCCCTTGCTTGATTCGGCCGGCATTGGATCTTTCCACGACGTTCTCAAGGATTTCAACATATTGCCGGGATACCGTATCCCATCCGGTCTGCTGTCCGGCAATGAAAGCCTGTCCCGCCAGGGATAATCTCACCTCTGGGTTCTCAATCAGTTCCCTGATCGCTTCTGTCATACCCAACGGATCTTTGAAATTGACGAGGCGGCCCCTTCCATCCGCTAATGCTTCTTTTGCGTGAAGATAAGGTGTGGAAATAACTGCTTTGCCTTTGCCGATTGCCTCGCTTAAAACGCCGCTGGTGATTTGCGCCTCCGAAAGTGACGCGCAGATGACCAGATCTGCAGCCCCCAAATAGAGATCACGGGTGGTGTCGTCAACGAACTCATTAACAAACAGGACGTGATCGCCCAATCCATATTTTTCAACCAACTCTTCCAGATACTCCCGATATTCTTCCCCCTGCTGCTTCTTCACAACGGGGTGGGTAATTCCCAGCACAATGTATAATACATTCGGATATTCAGCCACAATCGGCGGCAAAGCCTCAATGACCCCTTCTAAGCCTTTGTTCCGGCTGAGAAATCCGAAGCTTAGAATGACGAACCGATCCGTGAGTTTCAACTTGTGTTTATAATAGACCGGATCGATATAGAACACATCAGAAACCCCATGGGGGATCAAATGGATCTTGAACGGAGGAATATCATATACTTCCGTCAGGATTTTAATGGCCAGTTGATTCATCACAACGACGGCTTTGGAAAATGCCGTTACTTCAACAAGTGTCTTATACTGGCCCGGCGTTGGCTTTTCAAGGACAGTGTGCAGTGTTGTCACTACCGGTTTATTGAGGCGGCTTAAGAATTCAACGATATAGTTGCCGTCGTCACCCCCAAACAGGCCATATTCATGCTGCAGTGACACTACATCAACAGCCGACTCATTGATGGCTTTAGCCGCTGCCCAATAGTCCTCCAGATAATCCTGTTCAATCTGAATTGTTACCTTGTCCGGATAATCATAGGATTCATTATTATTGAGTGCAACATAGCTGGTCGCCTCCCGACCCAATATATGCCCGATACCTGAGCTGACATTGGCAGAAAAAGTGGCAATTCCGCACCTTCTGGGCAGAGCACTGCTTACTATGGCAACCTGTAGTCTTTTCTTAACCTCTCTCGTTCCGGCAGAGCTTGCTGACATGGTTATCCCTCCCTTGCAATTCAATGACTGAAGATCCCTGATAAATACTGAAACCTTCACAGTCATTTGGCATATGAAAAATCGCCCATAACACTTACATACCCATAAACCGGTAATTTAATCGATGGGTCCACTTAGCCCTTTGGTTCGATTCGTACTATAATAGGAGTAAGATATGGAGGTGATCTCAATATGCGCGTTGCAATGCTTTCGCCAATTGCCTGGAGAACCCCGCCCAGGCACTATGGTCCATGGGAAAGAGTGGTCTCATTGATTACGGAAGGACTGGTCAAAGAGAATATCGACGTTACATTGTTTGCAACCGGTGATTCATTAACGTCTGCTAAGCTGAGGAGTGTATGTGAAGCACCTTATGAAGAGGATAAAAGCATGGATGCTAAAGTCTGGGAGTGCCTTCATATATCTGAAATCATGGAGCATGCAGATGAATTTGACATCATCCATAACAACTATGATTTTTTGCCTTTGACTTATAGCGGTTTGATTAAGACGCCGATGGTTACAACAATTCATGGTTTTTCTTCCCAGAAGATCATGCCCGTTTTCAAGAAATACAACAGAAAAACCCACTATGTTTCAATTAGTGACGCTGATCGAAGTCCGGACCTTGATTATATAAGAACGGTATACCATGGTATTGATATTGACAGTTTCACTTTTAATGAGAACAAAACGGGCTATCTGCTCTATTTCGGGAGGATACATCCTGACAAAGGTACCCGAGAGGCCATACATGTTGCAAAAATGTCTGACATGAAGCTGGTGATTGCAGGAATCATTCAGGATAAGGAGTATTTTGAGGACTATGTGAAGCCTTATCTGAACGATGATATCACCTATATCGGTTCTGTCGGACCTGAGGAAAGGGATTCCGTATTAGGAAATGCATACGCACTATTGCACCCGATCAGTTTTAGTGAGCCCTTTGGATTAAGTATTGTTGAATCCATGGCGTGCGGTACGCCTGTAATTGCTTTTGGGAAGGGCTCTATGCCTGAGATCATTCAGGATGGAAGGAATGGTTTTATCGTATCCAATGTTGAAGAAATGATTCAACGACTGAAGGATATCGGGAAAATATCCAGAAAAACATGCCGAGAGACAGTTGTAACAAGGTTTTCACAAGAAAAAATGGTGCGTGAATATATCAACGTCTATAAGGAAATATTAAACAGATAGCGTTGAGATGTTTAATCGCCAAAAACAAAGACCGCTATCACTTTTTCATGATAACGGTCTTTGGTGAGCCTTCATCTAAGGACCAATTCATGCCAGATTGCGGTCCTTCAGCACCTGGAGCGCCTTCATGACACCAAGCCGCCCGTGGGGATATGTGAGCCCCCCCTGGAAATAAGCGATGTATGGAGGCCGAATCGGAGCATCGGCGCTGAGCTCGATGGATGATCCCTGAACAAAAGCACCGGCTGCCATGATGACAGGGTCCGAGTAGCCGGGCATTGCCCATGGCACAGGGGTTACATGGGAATCCACCGGTGCAGCGGCCTGTATTCCCTCGCAGAATGCAATCACCCGCTCTGGTGTTCCAAGCTCCACTGCCTGGATGATATCACTGCGCTGATCCAACGGTTCAGGGCACACTCTGAATCCCAGGCTTTTAAAGACCATGCTGCAGAGCATGGCGTTTTTCACTGCGGCCATGACGATCGTCGGTGCCATGAAAAGCCCCTGCAGGATAGAGCGTGTCTGACCGAATGTCAGTCCGCATTCCCTGCCGATTCCCGGACTTGTCATCCGCCAGCTTACCTGTTCGATAAGTGATTCCTTGCCGACGATATAGCCTCCGGACAGTGCCAGTCCCCCGCCAGGATTCTTGATCAGGGAGCCCGCCATCAGATCCGCACCCACGTGAGTCGGTTCCTTTTCCTCCAGGAATTCCCCATAACAATTGTCGACCATCACAACAACCTCTGGCTTCTCAAGCCTGACCCGGCTTATGATTGCTTCTATGTCCACGATGCTAAGTGATTTTCGCCAGCTGTAACCAGCAGAGCGCTGGAGATAGACCATACGGGTTTCTGGTTTAAGAGAACCGATGATTCCCTCTTCATCAAAGCCCCCGTCCGGTAAAAGTTCCACTTGCCTGTATGTCACACCGTAGTTTGAAAGCGCACTGCCGTAATCATCCCTGATCCCTATCACATTATCCAGAGTGTCATAGGGTTTTCCGGTGATGGACAGCAGTTCGTCCCCCGGTCTCAATATTCCTCCGAGACACAGTGTAAGTGCGTGTGTGCCGTTTACGATCAGCGGACGGACGATGGCGCTTTCAGCACCGAATATATCGGCGAAAATCAATTCCGTTACTTCCCTGCCGGCATCGTTATAGCCATATCCGGTATTCCAGTTGAAATGCATATCGCTTAGGCGATGTTTTTGAAGGGCCGCCAAGACACGGTACTGGTTCAGGGCTTCCAGTCGCTGGCACCGTGCAAAGGGCTCAGTAAGCCCGGCTTCTGCCTCCATGATGCAGGCTTCTGTATCCTGGCTGATTCCAAACAGTTCTTCCAAGTGATTTTCAGTCATATGGTATCCTTTCATATCAGAAAAACCCCCTGATGGGGGTTTTCAACACTTCATCGATTGATTCTATTCCGGCGCAAGCTCATCTGACGCTTCAGGCTCTGATGTTTTTGGTGGATTGTTCATGAAATTGACAGGCTTGGCAGGCACTATGGTCGAAACGGCATGCTTGTAGATCATCTGCTGCTTCCCATCCGAATCGACGACGATGGTGTAGCTGTCAAACCCCTTAACGTAACCCTTGATCTGGTAACCGCTGATCAGATACACAGTGATCAAACCATGCTCTTTTCTCACTTGATTTAGAAAAATATCCTGAAGATTAAGTGCAGATTTCATACGATCCCTCCTGAAAGAAAATTTCATAACAATTCAATAATACCCATTAAAGCGCTCTGTGTATCAGAAACCGATGAAAGATCCAGCCAATGCGCTTCAGGATAACGGTTGAACCAGGTCAGCTGCCTCTTGGCATAATGCCTGGTATTCTGTTTGATGCTGCACACGGCCTCCTCATAGCTGGACTGGCCTTCAAGATAGGCCATGAGTTCCTTGTAGCCGATGCCCTGCATGGATTGCATATCCCGCCTGAGTCCGGACTTCAGAAGCTGCTCAACTTCGGATAAAAGCCCTGCAGACAGCATTAAATCAACTCTTTTATTGATTCTATCATATAATTCACTG
>CAZEHS010000061.1:0-19495 GCA_964511875.1 uncultured Peptostreptococcaceae bacterium | reverse complement strand
AATATAATGCGACACTGAAAACCGCCATTGAAAAAGCAAAAGCAGCCAATATGCCGAACGATAACATTGACCGGTCCATCAAGAAGGGTGCAGGTGAACTTGGCGGGCAGGTGTTTGAAGAAATCCGCTATGAAGGATATGGTCCGGGCGGCGTTGCCGTTCTGGTTGAAGTCCTGACCGACAACCGGAACCGTGCGGCAGCGGATATCCGCTCCTATTTCAACAAGGCAGATGGAAACCTGGGTTCAAACGGCTGCGTAGGGTACCTTTTCGATAATAAGGGTGTCCTGGTAATCAACAGCGAAGTCGCTCCTAACGAAGATGAAGTGATGATGCAGGCTCTGGAGGCCGGTGCTGAGGATTTCATATCCGATAACGGGTATTATGAGATCTATACGGCTGTATCTGATTTTGCACAGGTGCGGGACACCCTGTCCGCTGACGGTTACGCTTTTGAGATGGCCGAGCTTCGGTTCCTGCCTCAAACAGAGGTCAAATTAACCTCAGAGGAAGATGTCAAGAAAATGGAAAAGCTCATTGATCTCCTGGAAGACCATGATGACGTCCAGAATGTCTACCATAACTGGATCGAAGAGTAAAATTACAGAATCATTGAAGGGCCCTCATATCCTATGAGGGCCTTATTATTTGGGTTAAGACAACTGCTCCTGGGTATAAACATAGTAATATGTAAAGACGAAAAAATCCGGTTATATGAAGCGATCCTTTGATTTCCCTGTATCATCACCCGGCGAAGGACAGGAAGGCCATTTTATGGACACTAAACCTCCTCATTCAGGCACCGGCGTCATAATCAGGATTCAAGGCAGTGTGGTGTATATCCGATTTGAAGAACAACTGCCGCCGATATACACCCTGTTGCGCACCGGCAAGGAAGGCAGTATTGCCATAGAAGTGCTATCCCAGCTGGACAGCCGGATGATCCGCGGCATTGCCCTGACCCCGACTGAAGGTCTGGCCCGCGGCATGAAGGTCATCAATACGGGCGGGCCTCTGAAAATCCCTGTCGGGCAAGGCATCCTTTCCCGTATGTTCGATGTCTTCGGTAACCCGACGGATCGCCAGGAGCCACCTGCAGATGTGCAGTGGCGCAGTATCCATCATGACCCCCCTGCACTTATCCATCGTTCCACGAAATCGGAAATTTTCGAAACAGGAATCAAGCTCATTGATGTCCTGCTGCCTCTCGAAAGGGGAGGGAAAGCGGGACTTTTTGGGGGTGCAGGGGTTGGAAAAACCGTGCTCCTTACAGAAATGATCCATAATATGGTGAATCAGAACGCCGGCGTAAGTATTTTTTGCGGCATCGGAGAGCGCTGCCGCGAAGGCGAGGAACTATGTAGGGCGATGAAGGAAGCAGGAGTACTTCAAAATATGGTCATGATTTTCGGCCAGATGAACGAACCTCCAGGAAACCGCTTCAGGGTAGGTCAGGCAGCCCTGACCATGGCGGAATACTTCCGGGATGACGAACGGCGTGATGTTCTTCTGCTGGTTGACAACATATTCAGGTTCATTCAGGCCGGCATGGAGATATCCGGTCTTATGGGACAGATGCCCTCCAGGCTGGGATATCAGCCTACCCTCAGCACGGAGCTTTCGCTGTTGGAGGAACGGATCGCCAGTACCCATACCGGCGCTATAACCTCCATACAGGCAGTTTATGTACCGGCGGATGACTTGACGGATCCGGCAGCTGTTCATACATTCACTCATCTTTCCGCATCCATCGTATTATCACGGAAGCGTGCCAGTGAGGGACTTTATCCTGCAATCAACCCATTGAAATCAAATTCTAAAATGGCTGCACCCGGTATTGTAGGTGAACGTCATTACGGCATCGCACAGGAAATCAGGCGAACGTTGGCCCAATACGATGATTTGAAGGATATCATCGCCATGCTTGGTTTAGAGCAGCTGTCTCAGGATGACCGGAGAGTGGTTCTGAGAGCCAGGCGTATAGAACGCTTTCTGACGCAGCCCTTTTTCACAACGGAGCAGTTCAGCAATATTTCCGGCAAGACCGTACGGCTTAAGGATGCCTTGGATGGCTGCGAACGGATACTAATGGATGAATTCAAGGATTATCCGGAAAGTTCCTTATACATGATCGGTTCCATCGACGAAGTAAAAAAATGACCTTGGAGGTCGGCTATGGTAGCAACTCAGTTGAGCCTGAAGATCCTGTTGCCGTACCAGGTTTTTTTGGAAAACAGCCATGTGCTGCGGGTTGTAGCCGAGACCCGGCGTGGCGCATTCGGATTCCTGCCTAACCGCCTCGATTGTGTGGCAGCTTTGATTCCAGGAATACTAACCTTTGAAACAGAGAAGGATGGGGAATTCTATGTTGCTGTGGATGAGGGGGTTCTTGTCAAGACCGGAACCGGAATCCTGATTTCGGTTCGTAATGCATTCAGTGGTCCTGACCTGGGCAGCCTTCGTGAAACAGTTGAAAAAGAGTTCATGAATCTCGATGAACGGGAAAAGAGCGTCCGATCGGTGTTGGCCAAATTAGAAGGTGAATTCATTCGCCGGCTAACGGAGGTTCATCATGAATAATAAAAAAGAACCTCAGAAGGGCAAGCCGCAATCGGAATTCAGCCGTCAGATCGGCAAAAAAGAAACCCAAAAACTGAAGGCCCAGCAGGAATCCATTGGGACAATCTGGTCAGGATTTGCCATGTTCGGGATGATCGGCTGGTCAATCGTAGTTCCAACACTGCTGGGTATTGCTGTTGGAAGGTGGCTGGACCGGGTCTATCCCATTCATCTTTCATGGACACTGATGCTGCTGGGGGCCGGTTTGTTTCTCGGATGCCTTAACGCATGGCATTGGGTGGTTACTGAAGAAAAAAAACTGCGTAAATGACAGGAGCTGCAGATGACTGATTTTATGAGATTATTGATGATTTTCAGTATAGGGATTGCCTTGGGCGTTATTTTCTTCGGCGGCCTTTGGTGGACCGTCCTTAAAGGCATCCATACAAAACGTCCAGGTCTCTTGTTCAGCATCAGTATGGTTTTGCGGACAGGGATCACCTTGACAGGATTCCTAATTGTTTCGAAGGGAAGCTTCGAACGCTTGGCGGCCTGTCTGCTGGGATTTTTCCTGGCTCGGTGGGCTGTGATGCGATATACACGGCATGTATTGGAAAGACAGTCTCCAACTGAAAAAGGAGGAGAATCATGAATCTGAGCCCTGATCATCTGGTTTACTGGCAATCGGGATTTTTTAAGCTTAATGCCACGATTCTCAACACATGGGCTTTGATGCTGCTTCTGATTATCGGCGCTTTCCTGATAACCAGGAGATTGAGTACAGGGGTGAATATCTCGCGCTGGCAATCAATCCTGGAAATAATCGTGCTGGGAATAAAAAGGCAGTTGATTGAAGTCGGTCTTCGTAATCCTGAAAAGTATATCAGTTTTATCGGGACCCTTTTCCTGTTCATATCGATTGCCAGCCTTTGCACAGTCATCCCGGGTTATGTCATACCCACAAGCTCCCTATCCACGACAACTGCCCTGGCGATCTGCGTTTTCATCTCTGTCCCATTCTTTGGAATCATGGAGAACGGAGTAATGGCTTATATGAAATCCTATATGGAACCCACTTTCATCATGCTCCCCTTCAATATCATCAGCGAGTTCACGCGGACTCTGGCTCTGGCAGTGCGTCTTTTCGGAAATATGATGAGCGGGGAGATCACTGTGGCAATTCTGCTTACCATCACCCCGTTCATCTTTCCAACAGTGATGAGTATACTAGGCCTCCTGATCGGAATGGTGCAGGCCTATATATTCAGCATTCTGGCTACCGTGTTCATAGCCGGCGCAACCCAGTCCCGGGAAACATGAAAATAGAATATAAGGAGGCCGTTATGGATTCGACCACGATCATCGCAATTGTTTCCATCACTACCGCTGGCATCACGACTGCGTTCGGATGTCTGGGTCCAGCCATCGGAGAAGGGAAAGCCATCTCGACCGCACTCAGCTCGCTGGCCCAGCAGCCGGATGCATCGGCCGCCATTACACGTACCTTGTTCGTGGGATTGGCCATGGTGGAATCCCTCGCAATTTATTGCTTTGTCATCTCCATGATACTTATTTTTGCCAATCCGTTCTGGACACAAGTCATTGTGAAGTGAGGTGGAAGGCTGATGCTGATAGATTGGTTCACTGTGGCTGCCCAAATCGTTAACTTTATGATCTTAGTATGGTTCCTGAAGCGATTTCTCTATAAGCCTATCTTAAAAGCCGTTGATGAACGGGAACAGATGATTACTGCCCAGATCAATGAGGCCGCTGAAAGGGATGCGGAGGCTGAGACTCAGAAGGCTCTTTTCCTTCAGAAGAACGAAGCCTTCGAACAGGAACGGGAAACCATGACCCAGCAGGCAATTGAGGAAGTCAAAACAGAGAAACAAAAACTGTTGGTGTCTGCTGATATGGAGTACAACGCTCTGCGTATCCAGAGACAGCTTTCTCTGTTGGATGAGGAACGGAACCTTCAGCAGGAGATCATGCAGAAGACTCAGGCAGAAGTTTTTGCAATTGCCAGGAAGTTATTGAAGGAGATGGCCTCCAGCAGTCTTGAGGAGCGAATGACAGAATCCTTCATAGACCAGATCAGAAGTCTCCCTTCGACCGAAATGGAAAAGCTGGTTAAATCCTTCCGATCATCCCAGATGCTTTTAATGATACGAAGCGTATCTGATCTTTCCGAGACACAGCAGAAACAGATTCAAACGGAGCTTTTTGAACTGTTCGGGATTGACACGCCTGTGAAATTCGAGACCTGTCCGGATCTTATCAGTGGGATTGAGCTGGTGACTGAAGGCTATAAACTGGTATGGAGCATGTCTGATATCTTGACCGCTGCAGGAAAATATGTTGGCAGGATCCTACAGGAAAAGACACGGCCGGTTTCTCAAGAAGGAGGAGTCGGTCATGGAACCTCTTAGTCTTCGTCAGATCATCACGGATACCTTTGACGGGCTTAGCCAGGCCCGTGAAACACCTGTTCCGAACCTGACACTGCGTGAAGTCGGGGTTATCAAGACAGTTTCAACTGGAATTGCAAAAATCTCCGGACTCCCTGGTGTGGGCTACGAAGAATTAGTCCGGTTTCCAGGCGGACTGCTTGGGATTGCTTTCAGCGTGGATTCGGATGAAATCGGTGTTGTCCTTTTGGGGGATTACTCTCACCTCAGATCCGGTGACATGGTTGAACGAACAGGAAGAGTCATTGATGTACCGGTTGGAGATTCACTGCTTGGCCGTGTCATCGACCCGCTTGGAAAGCCTCTTGACGGCAGGGAACGGCCGGTATTCGAACAGCGCCTTCCGATTGAACGGCAGGCGCCTGCCATTATGGACCGGGCACCGGTGAACATACCGCTGCAGACAGGCATCAAGGTCATTGATGCGATCATTCCGGTGGGCAGGGGACAGCGGGAGCTCATCATAGGCGACAGACAAACCGGGAAGACCACGATTGCCATTGATGCAATTCTGAATCAGCGGGACCAGAATGTCATCTGCGTCTATTGCGCCATCGGTCAGCGTGCGTCGACTGTTGCGCGAGTGATAGCTAAATTGCGTGAAAAAGATGCGATGGATTACACTGTAGTCGTAGTAACGGAGGGGAGCGACCAACCAGGGCTCAACTATATCGCACCCTATGCAGCGACAAGTATAGCTGAGTATTTTATGGAGAAAGGCAGAGATGTCCTTATTGTTTATGATGATCTGACTCACCATGCCCGATCGTACAGGGAGATTTCTCTGTTGCTCCGCCGTCCCCCTGGTCGTGAAGCGTTCCCAGGTGACATCTTCTATATCCATTCCCGGCTTCTGGAGCGTGCAACCCATCTGCGTGAGGATATGGGAGGCGGCTCGCTTACTGCTTTGCCGATCATAGAGACAGAAGAGCAGAACATTGCAGCCTATATCCCGACTAATCTGATTTCCATCACAGATGGACAGATTTATCTTTCTCCAACATTGTTTGAACTGGGGATTCTTCCTGCTGTGGATATCAGCCACTCGGTATCCAGGGTTGGAGGGAAGGCTCAGCTGACAGCTTACAGAGCGGTAACCGGTGATCTAAAGCTTGCCTATTCACAGTTTGAGGAGCTGGAATCCTTCGCACGGTTCGGAACCAGACTGGACGAGCGTACCAGTCAGATCATCGATCATGGACGCAGGATTCGTGCCTGTCTTAAGCAATTGGAATCAGAGCCGTTTACAGTACCTGAACAAATTACAGTTTTGCTGGCATTGACCAGCGGGTTATTTGACACCATACCTCTGAGTCAGATGAAAGATGCTGAAAAATCCGTCAGATTGGCCGCATCCGCCAATCTTCCCGAAGACATCGTCAAACGCTTCTCAATGACAGAAATTCTCAGCGAGGCTGACCGGGAAGGAATTCTTCAAATTGCAATCAATGCTTTATCAGCATTCAGGGAGACATTATGAGTGATACGATTGAGAGCTTGCGCCGCAAGATTAAAGGGGCAGGCAATTTGGAGTCCGTGGTAAGCACGATGAAAATCCTTGCTGCAGCCAATATTGGCCAATATGAGGCGGCGGTACGTTCGCTGGATGAATATGCCCGAGCTTTGGAACTGGGACTTTCTGTGTGCTTCAGGGAGTTTACACCAGCACTGGTTCCGGAGGAGGAGAAAATTCTCGGCAATAAGATGATCCATGCGGTCATATTCGGATCGGATCAGGGCCTGGTCGGCCAGTTCAATGATGCACTGTCTGAGTTCACATTGAATTCGTTGAAAAATATGGTGGGAAATAAAGCCATATGGGCAGTCGGAGAACGGATCCATACAAGAATCGGAGAGTCAGGGCTGTCTCCGGCAGCCCTTTTTCAAGTTCCGAATTCCGTAAACGCCATTACACAGCTGGTGGGACAGATTCTGGTCGAGTGTGAAACCCATGGCGGAGGTGAGGAACTGCAGCATTTTTATATTTTCCATAATCGGCCCGTTCCGGGAACTATTTTTGAACCTGCCATGCAGAAGCTCCTGCCTCTTGACGCTCAGTGGCAACGGACCATCTCTCGGATTCCCTGGCCTGCCGGAAATCTGCCTGAGGTGATCAACGACCACGTGGATACTCTTCGCGCCCTGATCAGGGAACACCTCTTCATATCACTTTACAGAAGCTGCGCGGAATCCCTGGCCAGTGAGAATGCAAGCCGTCTGGCTGCCATGCAGAGAGCAGAGAAGAATATCGGAGAACTGCTTGATGACCTGAACCGGTCCTTCCAGCACCTCCGTCAAGCGTCTATCGATGAGGAGCTGTTTGATGTCATCTCCGGTTCGGAAATACTGATGACGTCGCTTTGATGCCGAAAAAGTGCTCCGGTTATGGTATACTGATACCATTCGTTCGCTTGAAAAGGAGCTCTATGAAACTTCGCTGGAAATCCACTCTTATACCTGTAGTGGGTTCGGCATTCCTTCTATTGGGAGGCTACCTGACCACCCGGAACATCCTGAGGCTCACCATAGAGAAGATTCAAAGGCAGCTGCTTCGCCAGGAACCCACCCCAGTCATAAATCTCCTTCAGAAAGACCTGAACAACCTTTCAGGTACTACGGCAGATTGGGCACTTTGGGACGATACCTACTATTATCTGTCCGGTGATAATCCCGGTTATATCAGTCAGAACTTCATGGTGCCCAGTTTCGGCCTCCTGGATGTGGATTATATAATGATCTTCGACAGGGATAACCAGATGATGAACGCATTTCATTATGATGATTCCATCGATACGATTGCCCCTATGCCTGTTGAATACAAAAGCGATTTCGTCACGAAGTATCTGGGCCTGTTCACCATGCGAAAAGATCCAAGAACACCGATCAATCAGATGATTGTCAACCAGGGCCAGGTTGCCCTTGTCAGCTCCTATGGCGTCACCGACTCCTCCGGGGAATCTGTTTCAGCCGGTACACTTGTATTCGTCAGAGTAGTTGACGCGGATCTCATCAAATCCTTTGAATCAGTTCTGGATTCAAAACTGAAGATAGAATCGGTCATGGACTACATTCCGCCATTAAATCGCATGACGGTCAATAATATGGTTACCGGATCGGAAAGGTACGCGTATGAGGTCTTCAGTGAAACGATCAACAGTGTCTCGAATATCCTGGACATAAGCGGCACACCAGCAGCAACCCTGACGATAACCAAAGACAGGGTCTTGAGCAGACAGGTCAAAGATATACTGGGATTCTTCATCATTCAAATGATAGCGCTGACCTTATTGGTCGCTTTCCTCAATGCACAGCTCCTGAAAAAATATGTCCTTATCCCTATCGAACATATCGGCAAATTTCTTGGCAAGGTCAATCTCGAGGAATTATCATCCTACCGTATGGCAGAAGACCCGACTCTGGTCAGCAGCGCGAATTCAGAAATCGGAACGCTGGTACTTAAAACCGATCAGATGCTCGATCGCATCGAGTCCGATGCAAGAAAGATCAAACTCAGTGAAAAGCGTATCAAACAGGCCCTTGAAGCATCCAAATCAGGAATCTGGGAGTATCGTTCAGCTGACAGGTCAGTCGCTGTGGATGAATACGCCATTAATCTGCTGGGGAACGGCATTTCAGAAAGGCTGCTTCCTCTCAGCCTTTTAGAATCAATTATCCACCCGGATGACTGGAAGCAGTTCACAACGAAGCTGCATGTACTCAATGCTGACTCTGAGGATACTCTGAATATCGAGTGCCGGGTAAAAGCCATGCATGGAAAATATAACTGGTACCTAATCACCGGCGATGTCATCGAGTGGAGTCCGGATGGATCGATCTCTGTTGTCTCCGGCCTCATTACGAACATAGACCGTCAAAAGCACCTCGAGCACGAACTCCGTTTCCTCAGCTACCATGATAAGCTGACAGGGCTGTTCAACCGACGTTACTTTGAGAAGATGCTGAAAGAATTCGATCATCCTGAATTTTTCCCGTTGACAGTGATGATCGGGGATATCAACGGCTTGAAACTTACAAACGACACCTTCGGCCATCAGGAAGGCGATCTGCTCCTGTCAGCCACAGCAACGATCCTTCGAAAAGCCTGTCGCAAAAGCGATATCATCTGCCGCTGGGGTGGGGACGAGTTTGCCATACTTCTTCCGAACTCCGATGAGATTATCGCCGAAAGGGTCTATGAGAAAATCAAAAGGGAGTGCAGTACGGAACAAGTGGGACCTATCCTCCTCAATATGGCTTTAGGCTATGCAACCCGCACAGACATGCAGGATGAGCCTTCACTTCTGGTAAAAACAGCGGAAGAGCGGATGTACCGCAATAAGATTACGGAATCGGAAAGTGCCCGATCCAGCATCCTTACAACCATCCAAAAGACACTGAACGATAAATCCATCGAAACATTCGAACACTCGAGGCGAATGGCAGAACTGGGAACCGCAATGGCAAGAAGTATGGGACTGAGTCATGAAAAAATCGATGAAGTGGTTCTTTTAGCCAATCTCCATGACATAGGCAAGATCGCCATCCCGGAAACCATACTCAATAAGCCTGGAAAACTCACCGAATCCGAATGGGAGATCATCAGGAACCATCCTGAAATCGGATTCCGGATCGCATCCACTCTCCAGGATTTTGCTCACATCGCCCTCAGCATCATGGCCCACCACGAAAGGTTTGATGGCTCAGGTTATCCAAAGGGCCTGAGCAGAGACCAGATTCCTCTGGTAGCCAGAATCATCTCAATAGCAGATTCTGTCGATGTGATGCAGCACGGCCGCCCCTATCAGGCGCCAGTCACCATCGACGAGATTGTTTCAGAGCTGCGCAGGTGCAGCGGCACACAGTTCGACCCTGATATTGTTAAAATAGCCGTTGAAATACTGGAAAGCCGCCGTGAAAAGCAAACAGACATACAAACACTGGCATAGGCCCATTAAATGAATCATGGAGGAAAGTATGAAGAAGATTCCAAGCTTTGAGGTTGATCATGAACGGTTGCTGAGAGGCATCTACGTTTCCCGCAAGGACCATATCGGTGCGGAGACCGTCACGACCTTCGATGTACGTCTTAAACGCCCGAATATCGATCCTGTCATCAAATCCAATGCCATGCACACATTGGAGCATTTAGGCGCAACCTTCCTCAGAAATCATCCGGTCTACCAGGATCAATTGATCTATTTCGGTCCCATGGGATGCTTTACGGGTGTCTACGTTGTTCTGAAAGGTGATCTTGAATCCGTCGATGTGATTCCCATGATGCAGGACATGTTCAGGTTCATCGCAGGCTATGAGGGTGAAATTCCCGGGGCTGGTCCGAAGGACTGCGGCAATTACAAAGACCATGAGCTTGCCGGAGCGAAGGCAGAAGCGGAAAAATACTTCGAAGAAGTTCTGATGCACCTGAAAGATGAGAATTTGAGATATCCTGAAAATGCCGGTGATCAGGAGAGGATATTCGAAACACATTAACCAATCAGAGACAGGTATAAAGCCTGTTTCTTTTATTTTCACCCATAGGTTGTGGTATAATAATTCTGTTATAGAACTTTTAACACTATAAACGTAACGGGTGAACCCAATGACAGATAAAAAGGCAGTGACCAAGCGTCCTGCTCCTCGTAAAAAACAGAAAACGGAAATGGTTAAAAACCACCACTATGAGTTCCAGCTGTTAGGACTCCTGGGCTTCACCGGACTATCCGCAGTAAGCCTTCATACCGGTTCTGCAGGAGCCGTGGGTGCGGCGCTCAAACAGCTTTATTTCGGTTTGTTCGCATCAGCCGGCTATGCCATGCCTTATCTGATCCTTGTGGCAGGCTTCCTGACCATCAACAGACATTTATCCAAATTCAGAAGCCGCTGGTTGTTGGCGGCAATGCTCACAATGGTCAGCATTCTGATTGTAGTCACCCTTGTCCAGCGTCAGTACATGCCCGCCGAGTATTTTACGATGGAAGGTCTTAAACAGGCTCATATCTCCGGCGTAGCAGGATACGGCGGCGGGGTCATGGGTACGCTCATAGCCGGTATTTTCCTCAGCACCATCGGGGTTTACGGTACCTATGTGCTGGTCCTATGCATGGTTCTGGCCATCATGATGCTTACCACGTCCTTCACCATCACGCGAATGGGCAATGCCTTCAAAGGGACAGCGATCAAAACCGGAGAGGTGATCGTTGATGCCAATAGGAATCTTATGCAGTCCATGACCACAGTGCCTGACGATGGACCTGCTGCAAAAAAACATCATTCCATCATGAAACTGATGCGTCAGGATCAATTCGACAGGGACATGCCAAAATGCGTGCCGGACGTGAAACCGGCCGATGATCCCATTGAAGCAGCGCTGCCCTTCATCATCAACAAGAACGACCAGTTGGAAATCCCCATCATCGAAAGCATGCCTCAGAAACCCAGGCCGCCCAGAACCGCACCTATAAAACCGGTTGCGGCAGAAGAGGCCGGGGATGAGACCGCTGTCACCATTGAGATCACCGAAAATGAATGGCCGGATTACGAGCTTCCCTCAACGGATCTGCTTTCACCGATCCCTGAAGACAACTCCCAGCAGGACAAGAAAGAGATCCTGGCCAATGCAAAGCTGCTGGAAGACACCTTAAGCAGCTTCGGTATTGATGCCAAGGTTGTTCAGATCAGCAGGGGGCCCGCCATCACGCGCTATGAGCTTCAACCCAGTCCAGGAGTCAAGGTGAGCCGGATAGTAAGCCTTTCTGACGACATCGCCCTTAACCTGGCAGCCCAGCAGGTGCGAATTGTCGCTCCCATACCTGGGAAGGCCGCTGTGGGAATCGAAGTCCCCAATAAGGCCATTAGCATGGTAACGCTCCGGGAAGTGCTTGAATCCGATGGGATACAGGAAGCGGAATCCAAACTGGCCTTTTCCCTTGGCAAGGATATAAGCGGGAAACCCATCGTAGCGGATCTGGCAAAAATGCCCCATCTTCTGGTTGCAGGTGCTACAGGATCCGGCAAAAGCGTCTGTATCAACACCATCATATCCAGTATCCTGTTTAGGGCGCGGCCGGATGAAGTGAAGTTCCTGATGATCGATCCGAAAGTCGTGGAGCTCAATATCTACAATGGCATCCCACATCTGATCCTTCCCGTCGTAACGGATCCCAAGAAGGCCTCAATCGCTCTGAACTGGGCGGTCCAGGAAATGACAGACCGATACAAGCTCTTTGCTGAGGCAGGGGTCCGGGATATAACAGGCTATAATCGGAAGCTTACAGCCGCCGGACAGGGAACCGGCATTCCGAAAATCGTCGTTATAATCGATGAGTTGGCAGACCTGATGATGGTTGCACCCAACGCGGTTGAGGATGCCATCTGCCGACTGGCACAAATGGCTCGCGCTGCAGGCATTCACCTTATAGTCGCAACTCAGCGCCCGTCTGTGGATGTCATAACCGGAGTGATCAAAGCCAACATACCATCCAGGATTGCCTTTGCCGTATCCTCCATGATGGATTCACGTACCATAATCGATATGGGCGGTGCTGAAAAACTGCTGGGCAAAGGGGACATGCTCTACTATCCTGTCGGCGTTCCCAAACCCATGCGTGTCCAGGGCTCCTTCATCTCGGATACCGAGGTTGAGGATCTGATCCATTTCATCAAATCACAGGTGGGTGAAGTCAGCTACAATCCTGAAATACTGGATTCGGTAAAACCGCAGGAAATCAACACCGCAGAAGCTGATGAGTTCCTGGAACAAGCCATTGAATTCGTCATCACCAGCCGTCAGGCATCAGCTTCCCTGCTGCAACGAAAGTTCCGAGTCGGCTATAATCGAGCCGCCCGGCTCATCGACTCCATGGAAGAGCGGGGAGTGGTAGGACCCACCATGGGCTCAAAGCCGCGGGAGGTCCTGATGAGTGCCGACGAATACGATAATCTTTATGAGGAAGACGAGGAAGTATGAAGCCAATAAAATATATCAGCATAGAAGAAACATTTTCCAACGGGCCTTGCCTGTTCATTGATGTACGGTCACAAGGGGAATACGCAGAAGATCACATCCCCGGTGCGGTCAACATACCCATATTGACCGATGAAGAGCGTGTGATCGTCGGCACCATTTACAAAGAGCAGGGGAATGAAGAGGCCAAAATCATGGGTTTCCGTTTGTTCACCCAGCGTTACCGGGAATTCATGGCAGATGTCCGTTCGGTAATCCAGCCAGGTATACCGACCTACATCTATTGCTGGAGGGGCGGTTCCAGAAGCGAGTATGTCCTGGAACTCCTGCAGAATCTCGGGTTTCAGGATCTCTACAAGATCGCCGGAGGATACAAGCGGTTCCGTGCGTACGCTTTACAGCGTGTTACCGAATGGTGCACAAGCAAGAAAGCCATCGTTCTGCACGGTTACACCGGTGCAGGGAAGACAGACCTGCTGACCCGTCTGGCGGCTGAAGGGGCACCCACGTTATGCCTGGAAACCCTGGCCCAGAATTCCGGTTCTGTATTCGGCAATGTTTTTTTCAGGGAAAACCAACCCAGCCAAAAGAAATTCGAGTCCCTTATTTTTGATTTCTTCATGAAATCAGACCGGGATTTCTATTTTGTTGAAAGTGAAAGCAAGCGGATCGGTAATGTCTTTGTTCCTGATCCGCTGATGGATGCGATTCGAACGGGAATCCACATCGATGTCCAAACCTCGGCGGATATAAGGGTCGAAAATCTCTACCGATATTATGTTGAAAAAGGCGGCGGTCTGGAGAGTCTGCTTCAGCCGTTGAATCGGCTGCGAAAGCGGCTTGGTAACGAAGTCATCGATACGATGATCAGTCAGCTGGAGCAGGGGGACTATAAAGCGGTCATCAAGCCTTTGCTCTTTGATTATTACGATCCGCTTTATCAGTACTCCATCGATCAATATGTTTTCGATTATACTGTGAGCTACGAAACACTGGAGGAAGCGGAAGCAGTCCTACTAAAAATACTTTCAGAATTGGAGAGAAACCCTTTATGATCCATCACGTCTATATCGAAACCCTGGGCTGTTCCAAAAACCAGGTGGACAGCGAAATGATGCTGGGCCTTTTCCAGGGAGCCAAATATTTGCGGGCGTCGACTCCCGAGGAAGCGGATATCATCCTGGTCAACACCTGCGGCTTCATTGAAAAAGCGAAAGAGGAATCCATCGACACCATCCTGTCTCTTGCAGAACTCCGGTCGAAAGGATCCTGCAAAGCCCTTCTGGTTACCGGCTGTCTTGCGGAACGTTATGCAGAGGAGCTTTCTAAGGAGATACCTGAAGTTGATGCCTTTATCGGCACAACCCAGTTCGATCAGGTGGTTTCTGTGGCACAGCAGGTCATAAGCCAGCGTCAGACTGTGATTGTAACCGGAGACATCGATAAGGCATTGGATGACAGCATCCAGCGTGTGCTGCTTAGTCCGTCCTATACCGCGTTCCTCAAGATCGCAGAAGGCTGCGATAATTTCTGTACATACTGCATTATTCCCAAGCTCCGCGGAAAATACCGAAGCCGCGAGCTGGAGGATATCGTACGTGAAGCAGAAGGGCTAGTTGAACAGGGCATCCGCGAGGCTGTGGTCATTGCACAGGATACGACCCGTTACGGCCAGGATAAGTATGGCGAATCCCGTCTGCCCCAGCTTTTGGAACGGCTGAATGCCATCGAAGGCCTGGAATGGATCCGGCTCCAATATTGTTATCCAGACGCGATTACCGATGCTCTCATAGAAGCTGTCCGCAGTCTCGAAAAGGTCTGCAAATACATCGATATCCCCATCCAGCACTGCAACAACGAGATACTGAAACGCATGAACCGTCATACTTCCCGTGAACAGATACTTGATGTGATCGCAAAGCTCCGCACCGCCATTCCGGAAATCGCCATAAGAACCACTTTGATCGTCGGATTCCCGGGAGAAACAGAGGCTCAGTTCCAAGAACTGATGGATTTCGTGGAGAATGCACGCTTTGAACGCCTGGGTGCTTTCGCATATTCTCAGGAGGAAGATACGCCTGCGGCCCTGCTTGGTGACCAGATTGATGATGAAGTCAAGCAGGATCGTCTGAACCGGCTGATGCAGCTTCAGCAGTCGGTTTCCCTGGGAAATCAGGAACGGTGGATCGGTAAAACACTGATGGTGCTCATCGAGGAAAAAATCGAAGGCGAGTCCGTATACATCGGACGGACTCAGTTTGATTCTCCCGAAGTGGATGGCTGTATCTATGTCAATACTGCCAGGGAGTGCAAACCCGGCGAAATCCTGGCGGTGCATGTGACGGATGCCATGGAATACGAATGGGTGGGGGTGCCTGAAGATGAACATCGCCAATAAGATCACGATAAGTCGGATCCTGATGGTGCCGATTTTCATGGTTTGCCTGCTGGGAAACATCCCTTACGGAAAGCCCCTTGCTTTCATTGTCTTTGTCATCGCTTCAGCCACCGATTGGTTTGATGGCTACCTGGCACGTAAATATAACCTGATCACCAAGTTCGGCCAGTTCATGGATCCTCTGGCTGACAAGCTGCTCGTCATGGCTGCCCTGATCGCCTTTGTTGAAACCGGGGACCTTCCGTCCTGGGTGGCGGTGCTGATCCTTGCCCGCGAACTGCTCATCAGCATTTTCAGGGCAGTAGCCGCCAGTGAAGGGATTGTCATAGCCGCCAGCAAATGGGGCAAATACAAGACCGTTTCACAAATGATCATGATACTGCTGATACTGCTGGATAACTTTCCGTTTTCCCAGTGGGGAATCCCGATGGACTGGATTTTCATCTGGCTGGCAGTCGCAATGACCCTGATATCCGGTGCGGACTATATCTATAAAAACAAAGCAGTTCTCGTAGATAAAAACGGGAACGGAAAGGACCCTTCATGAAAACAGCCATTCTTTCCATCGGCACGGAACTCATCATGGGACAAACGGTGAACACCAATGCGGCAGAGCTTTCCAGAGAACTCACAGGCATGGGACTGCCGGTTTACTATCATCTTTCCGTAGGTGACAATCCCGAACGTATAAAAGAATCAATGGCATACTTATATGAGCAGGTGGATCTCATCATCACAACCGGCGGTCTTGGACCAACCCAGGACGACCTTACCAGGGAAACCATCGCCGATTATTTCGCAGTCCCTCTTGAGCTGCACGAGCCCAGCCTCGAAACCATCCGCTGTTTCTTTCAAAAGGTCGGTCAGCCAATGAATGAGAATAATCGCAAGCAAGCCACTTTTCCCAAGGGTGCAGTCATTCTGGACAACCCGATGGGAACAGCTCCGGGTTTTTTTATTGAGCGCGACGGCAAAAAACTCGCCTCGTTGCCCGGACCGCCCCGCGAGATGCGCCCCATGCTGGAAGCCCGTTTGAAACCATTGATTCAGAACCTGTCTGAAGGCTGGTTCGAATCCCGTTACGTGGTATTGTACGGAATTGGAGAATCCGCTGCTGAAACAGCTCTTGAGGATCTGATAACTACGCAGACCAATCCCACCATTGCTCCCTATGCCGAGCCCGGTCAGGTGATGTTCCGTGTCACTGCGAAAGGGGAGAACCAGGAAGACGCACTGGCCCTGCTGGCGCCTACCATGGCAGTGATCCGTGAACGGATGCAGGACAACATTGTCAGCGAGAACGGTCTTAACCTCTGGCAGGTCACCGGTTCCATGCTTATCGAAAAACACACGACCCTGGCTCTGGCCGAAAGCTGCACCGGCGGCATGCTGGCCGCAGGTCTGACTGAAATACCCGGAATCTCCGAAGTTTTCGACCGCAGCTATGTCACTTACAGCTATGCTGCCAAGGAACAGGACCTGGGCGTTTCCCCATCCATTCTGGCTGAGTACGGGGCTGTCAGTGAAGAAACCGCACGGGAAATGGTTCGGGGCCTGAAAGAACGGACCGGTGCGGATTTGTGCCTTTCCATCACTGGTATCGCCGGTCCCGAGGGAGATACCCCGGATAAACCGGTTGGCCTGGTATTCATAGGCATGGCTGTCGGTGATGATATCATCGTTGTGAGAAACCAGTTCTACGGAAACCGCTATCGTGTACGGACAGCAACATGTCAGAAGGCTCTTGATATGCTCAGAAAAGCAATGAAATAATTGACGCTAATGCTCTTATATCACGCTTCATGATTTATCCTATTGACTGCAGCTGTTCTCTTGGTTATAATAAAACCAGAACAAATGTTCGTATACCCTTGGAGGATCACAATGAGCGAAAAAAGCAAAGCACTTGATACCGTACTCAGCCAGATAGAGCGACAGTTTGGAAAAGGCTCCATCATGCGGCTGGGCGACGAAACCCATAAACTTGGCATTGAAAGCATTCCAACAGGCGCTATCGATCTTGATATAGCCTTGGGGATAGGCGGCGTGCCAAAAGGGCGTGTTATCGAAATATACGGCCCTGAATCCTCCGGAAAAACAACAGTTACGCTGCACATCATTGCAGAATCACAAAAGCGCGGAGGTACAGCTGCTTTTGTTGATGCAGAACACGCCCTGGATCCAATCTATGCCAAGAATATCGGTGTTGATACGGACAACCTGATTGTTTCCCAGCCCGATACAGGGGAGCAGGCTCTTGAAATCGTTGATGCCCTGGTACGCAGCGGCGCAGTTGACATCGTGGTGGTCGACTCGGTTGCAGCACTGGTGCCAAAAGCGGAGATTACCGGAGAAATGGGGGACAGCCACGTGGGCCTTCAAGCCCGACTGATGTCCCAAGCCCTGCGGAAACTTACAGGAAGCATCAAAAAATCCAACACCTGCGTCATCTTCATCAACCAGCTGCGAATGAAAATAGGGGTCATGTTTGGTAACCCGGAGACAACAACCGGCGGAAATGCTCTGAAATTCTATGCATCCATCCGTTTGGACGTCCGTAAGATCGACACCATCAAAAAAGACGAGGAAATGATCGGTAACAGGACGAAGGTCAAGGTAGTCAAGAACAAGCTCGCCCCGCCGTTCAAAATCGCCGAATTCGACATCATGTACGGATCGGGAATATCCAAAACAGGCAGCGTTCTGGACAGTGCCGTCAATGCAGGAATCATTAAAAAATCGGGCGCATGGTTCAGTTATGGGGATCAGAAACTGGGACAAGGCCGCGAGAACACGAAGATCTATCTTGAAGAGAATCCTCTTCTTCTGGCAGATTTCGAGGCACAGGTCCGAGCCCATTATAATCTGCCTTTGGATATTAAGAGCGAAGCTGCAACAGAAGTGGTTGCTTCTGTGAAACCTGATAAGAAGACTGACAAAAGAGACTCGAAATCAGAGTCATCCGCTGAAGTGAAGTGAATCTGAATAAGGATCCAATGATAAAGACCGCCTCTCAGGCGGTCTTTATCATTGGGTTCAAACAAAGGTTTATGAACCGCTACGCACAGCTTCGAGCCTTGACACAGATGACGAAAAAAGATAGAATAGTTTCAGGGTGTATTTGTGACAGTTATAAAAATATTTTTTTATCGTACAAGCCCTGAATCTGTCATGTTTTTATTTTAAAAATCAAATAATCAACTAAAAATCTTAGGGAGGTGAACACAATTAACGATTGGATGATTGCTCTATTAGCTGGCTCTGCAACAGGTGTTGTTGCATTTCCAGTTGGATATATAATCCGAAAACGAACCGCCGAAAAATTAATCGTCAGTGCTGAAATACATTCACAGGAAATTGTTGCCGAAGCTGTAAAATTAGCAGAAACCACGAAAAAAGAAAAGGTAGTGGAAGCTAAGGATGAAGTCCATCAGCTTAGAGCTGAACTGGATCGGGAAACAAAGGAACGCAGAAGTGAAATACAACGGTTGGAACGCAGAAATCTTCAAAAAGAGGAAACTCTGGATAAAAAGTCCGAAAGCTTGGAAAAGAAAGAGGAGAACCTTGATCGCAAGGATAGGGACCTCGATCGGATGAAACAGGAAATCGAAGTGGTTGTTCACAAGCAGCTGACAGAGCTGGAGCGAATTTCAGGTCTGAATCAGGAAGAAGCACGCACGCTGTTACTTGAAGATATAGAAAAAGAAGTCAAACATGATGCTGTTGTCCTCATAAAGGAAACAGAATCAAAAGCAAAGGAAGAAGCCAATAGAAAGGCCCGAGAAATCATCTCCTATGCTATACAGAAATGTGCAGCTGATCATGTTGCTGAATCAACAGTTTCAGTAGTGGATCTGCCGAATGATGAAATGAAAGGCCGGATCATCGGTCGTGAAGGCCGTAACATCCGAGCATTGGAAACGCTTACCGGCGTAGATTTGATCATAGATGATACTCCAGAAGCGGTTATCCTATCCTCCTTTGACCCTATCCGAAGAGAAGTTGCCCGACTGGCCCTTGAAAAACTCATCGCTGATGGTCGGATTCATCCCGCACGCATTGAAGAAATGGTTGAGAAAGCCAAACGCGATGTTGAGAATAAAATCA
>CAZEHS010000060.1:0-20213 GCA_964511875.1 uncultured Peptostreptococcaceae bacterium | reverse complement strand
GGCGGTGGGGGGGCTATGGGTTTGGGACACGATCAGCTCACTGCTATAGGCGGCGCGGACAGAAAACTGGATCCGAAGAATTTCGTACTCGTAGGGTCCCGGGATTTGGACGCTGGAGAGAGAAAGCTGCTGAAGGAGCTGGGCGTTACAGTATTTTCCATGCACGAAGTTGATCTGATGGGCATTGCGAAGGTTATGGAGGAAGCTGTCCGGATCGCATCTGACGGCACTGACGGCGTTCATGTGAGCTTCGACATGGATGCAATGGATCCATTCTACGCGACCGGGACAGGTACTCGCGTGCCAGGCGGTCTTACCTACCGCGAATGTCACCTTGCACTGGAATTGATTGCCAAAGCGGATGTCGTGACAAGTGTGGAATTCGTCGAGGTCAATCCACTGCTTGATTACAAGAATGAAACTGCTGAAACGGCAGTAGCACTTATGGGATCGTTGCTTGGAGAATGGCTTAAATAATGATAATAAGAAAAGAATCCTGAATGCATTCAGGATTCTTTTCTTATAGGTTTAAGCTTCATTGATGCCCATACATTCAATTCCACCGAAGAGTCCGGTTGCAGATCTGACGAATTGTTTGATTTCAATTATGTAGTTTCCCATGGTAGGATAATTCTCATATTCTACTTTTAAGAATAGGAGTTCTGACCTGAAATTTTCCGGATCTGACTTCAGACAATCATGCACTGTCCTTTCTTCAACGCTCACCTTGACTATGACATTGCTGGAAGCTGCCCAATGTTCAATGAAAGTACAGAGTGCCGAGGGATCATAATCAATGGATCGTTTGACTGATACAACAAGGTGAACCGTATTCATAGGATCCTCCCATCAAAACCATAGTCAATTCAAGATAAGGTCTGAAAGTGTAGTTAACAATGTATTTCGTTATGGCTTGGCAAAATCCTTCTTATTATCTAAAAATTCATGAAGGTGTGATGAATACATGATATCCGTTTTGATTTGCAGATTAAGACTGGGACATTTCTGTTCTCTCATGCTAAGATGATATTGGAGTTCAATGCCATGCGGGAATATAGGTGCTTATATGATGATGTTGGGGTCCTATGAAATAATTGAAAAGATTGCAGATGAAAATAAGAAAGCGTTCTATAGAGTTATTGATTCTGCCAGTGGGGAACGTCTGCTTATCAAGGTACTTCAAAACGATTCCAGATATTCAATCGATTCATTCAAATTGAAAAATGAATTCGAGATATTGTCGAGCATCCATATCCCATATTGCGTCCACGCACTTAGAATTGAAAACATAGACGGTTATATGGCGCTGATCATGGAGGATCCAGGCGGTATGATCCTGCGAGATTATATGCGCACTCAACCAACCACTTTGTTACAAAAGCTCAGTCTAGCAATTAAAATCACTACAGCTCTGGCAAATCTCCATGCTATGGAAATTCTGCATAAGGATATCAGCCCTTTCAACATGTTTATAATGCCGGTCAGTGAAGAAATTTTTTTCTATGAATTCGGATTAGCTGAAAGACTGGGGAAATACAACGAATCATCCTTTTTTGGCATAGGGACTCCGGAGTATATTTCACCTGAACAGACAGGACGAACCAGTCGGTCAATTGATTATCGATCGGATATATATTCGTTAGGTATAACATTTTATGAATTGTTTTGTAATCGACTCCCCTTTGATACGACGGATATCAATGGTCTTTTCCACGCGCATATGACTCAGATTCCCACATCGCCGGCACTGATACTTCACGATATACCCGTTGCATTAAGCGATATCATTGATAAGATGATATGTAAGGAACCGGATGATCGATACAATTCATGTGCCGGTTTATTGGTCGACTTGAACTGGGTGTTGAGGAGCCTTCATCGAGAGAGTGATTTGGACATTTTCGAACTTGCGAAAGCGGATGTTTCGACCAGATTCTCAATGCCTGTCAAGCCGTATGGAAAGTCTCAGTTATTTGATGATATGGAAGACATCAAATACCGTGTTGAGCATGGCGAAAACCAGTTCGTACTTCTCGAAGGCGCTAAAGGCAGTGGCAAGACATATGTACTAAAGGAACTCCATAAAAAATGGATGGATCAGGTTGGTATGGTGATCCTTTTAGACCTGACCAAAGAGGAAAACTCAATTCCATATCATGCGGTACGACAGGTTTTAGATAAATTCATTGAGTTGGTCCAAAGTGGATCGGCGGAGAAAAAGAGAAACTTTAATGAACGTGTGTCTGAGGCACTTGGATCCAGCGTGAATCTATTGGTAACCGTGCTCCCCAATCTTGCTAAGATTATCCCTTCGACTCCTACGGAACAATTATTGGAAGAAAATGATCATAAGCCGCTGATAGACCGATTGATAGTTCTTCTGGCTGAAGTCATTGTAGCTTTTGACCCGCCGTTCGTCATTATGATTGATGGTCTTTCAAGAATCGATGATGAAAGTTCACTCGTATTCAGGAACCTTATTCAACATCGGAATTCCCGTGCTCATCTTGTCATTGGTACAGCTGAAACTGAAACGGCATTTTTACCAGGCTTTCTTCAGCGCATTGGGAACGACGAAGCTCTTTGCACCTTCAGCGTTCTGAATGTACCTGAGTACGGTTCTGATGACATCCAGATGATCATGCGTGATGCCTTTAATTTCACAACCAGAAAGGCAACTCATTTAAGCAGGTTGATTTTCAAGAAGACAAATGGAAATCCCTATTTCACTATGGACTTCATAAAAACATGCTGTGAAGAGGGTTGGATATTTTTCAATCCGGATTTCGGCGTTTGGGACTATCGGGCAATTGAAATAGAGCGCTATCAGATAACTACCAATGTTGCACAACGGGCATTGGATAAATTCAATGATCTGGAGTCCTTTGAAATCGAGATTCTTAAAACCGCAGCAGGGACGGGATTTGACTTCTCACTTGAGATTCTATCGAATATTTCCAATTGCGACAGCGCTGTCATTACAGAGGTAATGGCAAAATCGATGGAATACGGTTTGATAGCTGGCCGTTTCAACCCATCTGAATCATATGACGGAAGCAGCAGTGAATTGCCCATGTTTAGATTCTCACATGATTCAGTCTATCAGAATCTGTTGGAACTGACTGATGAACGGAATCGGATGGAAATTTCCTATGCTTACGGCAAGCTTCTGATGGAAAAAGGGAGTACTACGACTGAAGAGCTTGGACAGTTGATACATCATATGAATTATGCCATCCCGTTGTTAAAGAACGTATCTGAAAAACGGCAATTAGCACTTGTGAACCTGGAATACTCAATCCGGTTAAAATGGATAGGCGTATTGGACAAATCCTATAAGCACACTGAAATAGGACTGAATCTGCTTGAGAACAAGAAATTTGATGAATCGGACTCCCTGAGTTTCAAATTGTACCTTGAGCGAGCAGAGCTTGCTTATCTGAACCATCGATTCGATGAAGCAGAAGCATATTTTGATGCGCTTATCGGGAACTGTGCAATACCTATGAATCAGGCTAAGGCGATTCGTATCAAAATGATGCTGTATGTGAATCAAGGGAAAATGATTGAAACAATCAGACTTGCTGAACAGGCTTTGAAGGTAATGGGTGTATCCTTTGACGGATCACCTACAGGAATTAAGGTAGGCAGAGAACTCCTTAATTACAATATAGGAACATATGGAAAGAAAATCCATGAACTTGAGAAATTGTCTGTTTCTACTGATTCCGAAGTGTATATGATAACACAGATTTATATGACATTGATTTCTGTCTCTTATTTGGTTGGAAAGAATCTCTTTATCTATGTCATTTTAAGGATTTTGAATCTGACATTGAAGCATGGTCTGACAGTGCATTCATCCTATGCTTTTTCAATTTATGGACTGATTGCAGGCAGTGCTCTTGGAAATCCCGTTAAAGGAATTGAATATGGCGATCTGGGGATTCGTCTCGCAGAACGTTTCGGCAACACGGATATGCAGGCAAAATGCAATTTCACCTATGGATTCTTTCTCAATCATTGGGTTAATCATCCAAGCGGAAATTTGCCGTATCTTACAAAGGCCATCGAGTTATCTTATCATACAGGGGACATGGTTTTTTACTCATACAGTGTGGCAGCCTATATTCTGACATTGATTGATGCTGGAACGTCATTGAACGGAGTTTTAAGTACGCTGGATCTTTATTTTGATTCAGTGCAGGACAAACATGTCGAAGATGTTTTTAATCTGCTGGTGCTTATGAGGCAGGTGATCTTCACGCTCAAGGGTGAAACTGACTCGCCATACAGCTTGAGCGCGATTGATTTTGATGAGAAAGTTTTTCAGGAAAAATTGAAATCCAGCAGCATGCAGTCTATCTATGCAGTCTATCTTGTTCAAAAACTTAAGCTTCTTTATCTTTTTGAACAATATGAACTGGCATACGAGGTCTGCCTTGAATTGCAGAGCGATGCAACGGAATTGATGGGACTTTCAGTTTATCCGGAATACTATCAGTACTATTCTTTGACACTGCTCGAACTTGATTTGACGAAAAATGGCAGAATCGGGATCGTAAACAGAAATCAGAGAAAGCTTCATAGGTGGATGCGCTACGCTCCACAAAATTTCCGTCACCGGTTCCTGACAGTACAGGGAATCCTGCATGAGAAGCGCGGAAAAACTGAGATGGCGGTTAAAAGCCTGACTGAGGCTCTACAAATTGCTCAAAAACAAGGATTTGTTCAGGATGAAGCGTTGATTAATGAGCTGCTGGGTCGATGCTATGAACAAACAAATCAAGCGATGATCCGGCGAATGTATATTAAGAATGCATATGCACTTTTCATGGAATGGGGAGCGTTGACGAAGATCTCTCATCTGAAAGAACGCTATGGTGACATTATTTTCGATAAGCCTGATGAGGCCGGCTATTCTTCGGTGCAGCAGGTCAATCAAGTTGATCTGTTCTCGGTGTTCAAATCAGCTCAAACACTATCATCCGAAACAAAGCCAAAAGAATTACTCAAACGACTGCTAACAATAATTTCCGAGAATGCAGGATCAGAAAAAGCGATTATCCTGATGAAGCATGATATCCTGATTCCAGTCGCGTGGAGTACTCCTGAAGGTGTAACCTTAATGGAAGAAGGAAGCATGGAAACATGTGATTACCCCGAAACCATTATCAATCAGTCAGCGAGAAATCAGGAAGCGGTTATTGTTGAGGATGTATCAAGAATTGCGGTATTGAGGAAAGATCCCTATATTGCTGGTTATAATCCGGTGTCTATGATGTCTGTTCCGATTTTGTGGAAAAATGAGCTTTTCGGGGTGCTTTATCTTGAGAACAACCGGATGAGCGGGGCATTCAATAAGGGGCGTTTGGAAGTGATGCAGGTCCTCACAGCCCAGTTTGTAATCTCGTATGATAATGCTCTTCTATACGAAAACCTTCGTTTGTCAGAGGCGGAATTGAAAACACACAAGTACGAGCTGGAACGTGTTGTCGAAGAGCGGACTGAAGAACTGTCAAGAGCGAATTTCGAGATACAGATGCTGCTGGATCATGCGGGCCAGGGCTTTTTCAGTTTCGATCAGTCAGGTAGGATAGGCAATGAATTAAGCCATGAGTGCTACCGGATTTTCCGTAAAAACATATCAGGTGACAGCGTTTCTGAGTTGTTGGGAGCATATTGCGGACCTGATGAAGCGGATTTAATCGGCAGGATTGTCTACAAGTCGTTTAAGACTACAGAAGCATTCGAATCGAAGGTCTATCTTTCATTACTGCCTCAAGAGCTCAAGGTCAGGGATATGACTGTCTCACTAGAATACCAGATGGTGGAAGATTCCGACAGCAGGAGAGTGATGGCGATACTGACCGATGTTACGGAGACGCATGCATTGATGCTCGTTCATGAGGAAGAAAAACGAAATCTGAAAATGATCGTGAGAGTCATCAAGAATAGAAACAGTTTTCTGCGAAGTCTTGAAGATTATGAAGCGTTCATTAAGGATGGCTGCAGAAAACTTGTGGAACAAAAAAACGATTCGAGAGATTTGCTGACAGAACTCTTCCGGATGGTCCACACCTACAAGGGTGATTTTGCACAATGGGGATTCAGCAATACAGAATCTGCTTTGCATGAAATCGAGTCATTGATCGTCTTTCAGCGCACGCTTGATACATCATTGGAAGACGTAGAGGAATTTATCGAGGAACTGGATTTTGAAAAAGCGATTGAGAAGGACTTAATGATCCTGGAGAACGCCATTGGAAAAAGTTTCGTAAATGGGGATGAATACTATGAGATAAGCAGGAATGAAATCGTATCCCTGGAAGAGTCTGCTGAGTCCCTTGACAGCGCGACGCTGATTTTACGGATAAAAGAAATGCGGCTGGTGACCCTTAAGGAACTGTTGATCCCATATGATGATTATATTGCGACACTGGCCTTCGAGTTGGATAAAAAAGTTAACCCTCTTCAGGTTGTCGGTGAGGATTTGAAGATTGACAGGAAGTACTATCATGATTTGATCAAGGTGCTCACCCATATTTTCAGGAACATCATGGACTATGGGATTGAAGAACCGGAGATGCGTTTGCGGCAATCGAAATCCGAGTCCGGAGCTATTATCTGCAGGATTAGTAGAACATCGGATTGTACAATGGCACTGGAACTGGAGGACGACGGGAACGGCATCGATTCACAAAGCCTTCTGAACATCCTTCTCCAGCGAGATGCCGGTAATGCCGATTATTATCTCCAACTGCCTCGCGAGGAACTTATGCAACTGATTTTCAGCGATGGTGTCACAACAAGCGGAGATATCACGATGCTGTCCGGCAGGGGAATCGGTCTCTCTGCAGTCAGGGCAGAAGTTGAGAAACTGAATGGTACGATAACCGTATCCAGCGCGGTTGGTGTCGGGACAAGATTCATCATCAATCTGCCTATCATTGTATGATTGAGTCAGCGAAAAAATGGGTAATTTGATGATAGGATTTCTTGTAAGGGAGGATGACCTATGCATTTCACTTTTACTCCAGTTGAAGAGGAAAGCGCTGAAATTGTACGCTCTTGGGAATACGAGGGTGACTTTGTGTGCTATGATACAGAAAAGAACCGCATTTCAATTGACCAGGTCATCCGGTCCAAGCGGTTCAATTGCTTTGCTGTCATTGACGAAGCGGATGAAGCTGTAGGATTCCTGGCAGTTACGTTCGATGGGGATGGCATCATGGAGATGGTTAATTTTCTTAATCCGGACTATGTAGGGGACGGAATTGGTCAGGATTTCATTTCAGAATGCAGTGATTTCGTTATTGATTACTTTGACTATGATAAGCCGGTGATTAATCTTGTCGTGGAGCATCACAACAAACGGGCCATCAAGGTCTATGAACGCGCCGGATTCTTTATTTCAGATGAATGTGATGACTGGGTGGAAATGCAGCTGGAGATATGAATTGCGGAGGCCATATGAAACGAATAATAGCAAAAGATAATCTGCCAATTCATTATACGATCATCAATAAGGCCTACGAGGCGTTAGATGAAGATGAAGAGTGCTTCAAGATTATTGACGAAAGAGGACGCTATAACTGGATTCCGCGAAGGTATTTTTTGGAATTTGAAATGGCGGATGACTTGGAAGGCGAAGATTGATGATTGTTTCTTCAATACTGCGGGCATTGTCTGCCCGCTTTTATTTTGATCATCGTTCAGGAGGAACATTTGAGATTCGATACTTGTAAGCTGGCTGATATTAAAGAATTCCTGATTGATCTCCCCGCCGATCAATGGCAGAAAGTAAGCGAGAGGCTTATATCAGATGATAGAGCAACTGTAAGAAAATTAGGAGAATCTCTTCAAACCCGAATCCGAAAATTGGAATCAGAACACGAGCGTCTGGCCGCCATGTGCCGCTTTGAGATGGAGCTCACACAGGAAGCCAATCTGCTTTGCGGTGTTGACGAAGCCGGACGTGGGCCGTTGGCCGGACCGGTAGTGGCTGCAGCAGTGATCCTGCCTGAAGGATTCATGCCCATCGGTCTTGATGATTCTAAAAAGGTTCCGGAAAGCCGGAGAGAATCGCTGTATTATCAAATTACTGAGAATGCAGTGGCTTGGGGTGTAGGAATCATTGGACCTGAGAGGATTGACGAAATCAATATCCTGGAAGCAACCCGGGAGGCAATGATGATGGCTGTCATGAAAATGAAGATAAAACCGGATTTTGTCCTCATAGATGCAGTTGAAATCAAAAGCCTGATGATTCCACATAAGGGGATCATAAAGGGTGATGAAAAATGCCTAAGTATTGCAGCGGCATCCATCATTGCGAAAGTTACGCGGGATCGTCTGATGATGGAACTTGGCAAAGATTTTCCTGAGTATGGATTTCAGGTCCACAAGGGCTATGGAACAGCAATGCATTATGAGGCTTTAAGACTTCAAGGGATAACGAAACATCACCGGAAAAGTTTTTTGACCTCTTTCAAAGAAATCAGGTGACATGATGCGGATCACATCCAATATGCTGGTGCAGCAATTGGCACAGGCTGCGAAAAGTGAAGGGGCTCAGAAACTGGAAGTGGGAGCAGCTATTACTGCCAGGATTTCTGAGGTTCTGAATGGCTTTATCACCCTGGATACTGGGGATGGGAATCCGGTCATGGCCAGGGATATGTCAGGAAACAGCTTCTACCCGGGGCAGACAGTAAATTTTAAGTTCGCAGGCATGGACGAAAACGGTGTCATGCAGATCCGACTCAACGAAAATGACGCTTCTTCAGAACCTGACAGCAAGAGTATCAGCCTGTTGCTGAACAAGCTGAATCTTACTGATACACAAGTGAACAGGGAACTTGTACGAACCCTATCGGCATATCGGATACCCTTGAGCAATGAGAACATTAAAGCCGCACAGGAACTCAACATCCAGGCTAAGGGGATCGTTCAGCTGTCAGATCAGACAGGATCCTCGGTGCTGGCGGATAATGAATCGGAGCCGTTAAAACTGATTGCTGCCAGGCTTGTCGAAATAACAAGCGCCAATGGAAAAGGAACATCAATGGAGGGTTCCCCCACAGTAAACTGGCCTGTCGAAAAACCGGCAGCCTCACCGGTGAATCAAGGGCCGATAGCCTCATCTCCTGTCAGTGTGGACATGATCAAATCTGAAGCCCCTATTCTCGGAGATTCAGATCTGGAAGCAGGAAATGCGGATAGTGAGAGCGCACGGGGTGATGAAATCAAAAACCTGCTGAAGCAGCTGACTTTTGAAAAAATCGGCTTTATTCTTAAAAACCAGCTACCCGGTGATCTGGGGACTCTCGACACTATGAATAAGCTTATACTGGGAAAGAAAGAGCTGGGAATCCAACTTCGGGAGCTGCTGGTGAATCTGCAAGATGTCACGGCATCGGCTCCCTTGAGGGAAGCGATTCAAAATATTCTTAAAGCGGTTCATATCCATCAGACGATGGACGCGTTTGAATTTCAGATGCAGTTGAAGTCGCTAAACCAGGAACTGGCTTCATTGTCTGCACAGACCGAGGATGCCTTCACTGGGAATCAGAAGGTGTTGGACTCACTGACAGAAGTGAAGAACAGTCTGGATTTTTTAGGACGCCTCAGTGAAAGTGCAACATATCTACATGTGCCTGTAAATCTGGGACAGGGGACAAAACCTATGGATCTCTTCATCCAACGGGATAAGAGCGGCAAGAAGAAAGTGAATGCTAAGGACACCAGAATTTTTATTTCTCTGGCAACCAATCATATGGATACAGTCCAGTGCATGGTTGAGGTGCAGGAAAAGAAACTGAATATCGGCTTCAAATTATCGGATGCCGATGGATTGAACTTGATCGGCAAGTATTTTGAACCTTTAAAGGTCTCACTCTCTCAGTTGGGTTACTCAGAGGTCATGGTACATGGAACCGTTTATAAAAAACCTTTGAACCTTATGGACATAACGCAGGAATCTCCATCAGATTTAAGACGGATTGATATGAAGGTGTGAGAGATATGGATGACTCGAAAAAATACAAGGTCGCTACTGCCATACAATACGATCAGCAGAAGGATAGAGCCCCAAAGGTCGTGGCCAAAGGCAAAGGGCTGATTGCGGAAAAAATAATCGAGAAAGCCTTGGAAAATGATATCACCGTTTATCAGGATGAAAAACTCTCTCAGCAGCTTTATAACTTATCTTTGGGAGATGAAATTCCTGCTGAACTGTACCATGTGATTGCTGAGGTTCTTATTTTCATAGCGAAGGCTGACCAGGAAGCGGGTAAACGATGAACAGACGTGAAGACGGCTCCAGAGGTGAAGAAATCGTTGCGGATTTTCTGAGGGAAAAGGGCTATTCCATTAAAACCTGCAACTATTTCTGCAAAACGGGGGAAATAGACATTATCGCAGAATTCAAGGACATCGTGGTTTTTATTGAGGTGAAGGCACGAAGGAATCAGAATTACGGCCGGCCGGCAGAAGCGGTAACCCCAAGCAAGCTGAAGCGGATTGAACGGACGGCACTCTGGTACCTATCAGCCAACAAGCTGCATGATCGCCAGGCCAGGATCGATGTAGTGGAGGTCTGGTGGGAGAGTGATGGAGTACGGATAGAACATCTGGAGAATGTTACTGGGTGACAAAGGTGCAGAGCATAAAATGATTTTAGTTTTGCATTACAGAATCCTCAGTTCTACTGGTCAGTGTAAGTTATCCCTGCTATAATGGGGTAATGTCAAATAGCTGCATTATGAGGTGATATATGATCTATCGTTATACGAGGACTTCAATAATTTTACAGGGTGCTGTTGTCGCAGTTTTCCTGATCATGGCGCTGATGAGCGGTGACTGGTATATAAAAGGCTTCAGTTTTGTTCTAGGGGCTGTGATGTTCAAGGATCTGATTCATTGCTACGGCGCAGAATTTTCTCTGGATTCTACTGGCCTACTGGAAAAATCCCGTTTCAAATCAAAGTATCGGATGACTTGGGACAACCTGGAGATAATCAGCAAGACCCATGTGAACCGCCGCTGGATCATGCTGCGGGCCAAGAAGAAATCCTACTACATGATCAAGCCTTATATCGAGAATTATGAGGGGTTGGCAAGGGATGTGATCATGTACGTCAAGGATAACAGGATCAAAGGTGTATATGTCCACGAAGATCTGATTAAGAGACTCAGACTGAACATAAAACTGAATAGTGACGGATTGATAAAATTTGATTGATTAAGAGGGGTCAGGACCCGCATATGCGTAGTTCTGACCCCTCTTTTGACTTTTTTATGAATGTCCTACTTGCTGAGAATGTATTGCCCTGTGATCCACCTGTCCACAGCTCCTTTAATTTCCAAAGCCGCCAGGCATCCAAGGAGCTGCGGAACTGTGAAACGGGTGGCTGAGGTCAGTTCATCAACTGTTGCAGTGCCCAGGTCACTGATGGTCTTGATAAGAGAGAGTTCATCCGGTGACAGGTCCGGTTTACTGGGGGCAGAGGAGCGGATACGGTTGATTGACAGGTCATAATGACGGATGATATCGATCCCTTCAGTTACTGGAACCGCACCATATTTGATCAGTTGATTCGTACCCTCGCTGACAGGGCTTCGAATGCTGCCGGGTACTGCAAATAAGTCGCGGTTTTGGTCCAAAGCGTATTTAGCGGTGATCAGGGACCCGCTTTTGACCCCTGCTTCGATGATGATGACTCCTGACGACAAGCCGCTGATGATGCGGTTTCTACGGGGAAAATTCCATGTTCTGGCAGGTAACGGAGGAGGAAACTCCGAGAGGATTCCGCCGCCGCTGTCAAGTATGCGCTGTCGCAGACGGATATTGGAAGCCGGATATGTATGATTGATACCGCAACCCAAAACTGCCAATGTATAGCCGTCAGCGGACAGCGCACCTTCATGAGCGGCTGTGTCGATGCCGTCTGCAAGGCCGCTGATCGTAGAAACTCCATGCTCTGCCAATGTTCGAGAGAAATCCCTGGCCGCCTGCAGTCCTGTCTGAGTCCCCTTTCGTGCGCCGACAACACCGATGGACAGTGCTTCAGGATTCGGCAGAAAACCCTGATAAAAGAGGATGACCGGCGGGGATGCTATTTCCCTGAGGTGTGTCGGATACTCATCCTCCCAGCGACAGATAGTTTTGATTCCGCGTTTAATCAGCTGATCCAGAATTCGCTGAGGGGGAGAAAATGGATCCTCAGGACCCAATAGGTTGTCACAGCACTGGATTTCTGGAACAGCAGCGAGGTTCCGGATGCATTCCGCCTCGGATTTGAATTCAAGAGGCTCGAGAGAGCGCAGGACCTTATCAGCAAGCTGGAAGGTGATTTCAGAATGGTAATAAAGCCTGAGAACCAGGTTTTTAAGCATGCTTATCTCCCGTATGGACTGGTGCGGTCCAGTTTTCTATATTGTATGGCTTCAGCCAGATGGTGCTGCTCAATGGATTCGCACCCCTCGAGGTCCGCTATGGTACGGCTTATTTTCAAAAGCTTGGCATAGGCTCGGGCGCTCAGATTAAGCTTCCTGAATGCAGATTCCAACAATGCTTCAGACCCGGGATCCAGCTGACAATGACGTCTCATCATGGCACTTGTCAGCTGGGAATTATAGAGAATCTTAGTTCGTTTATACCGTTCGAGCTGTATCTGACGGGCTTTCGCTACCCTTTCCTTCATGGTTTCACTTGAAGTCGCCTTGTGAACGCTGCGAAGAGCCTCAAAGGCAACAGGCATTACCTCCACCTGCAGGTCGATCCGATCGAGTAATGGACCGGAGACCTTGCTCAGGTATTTCTTCACTTCATTGGGGCTGCATGTGCACTGACGGACAGGGTCTGTAAGGTATCCGCAGGGACAGGGATTCATCGATGCCAGAAGAGTGAATTTGCAGGGGAATGTGACCGATTGGTTCACACGGCTGATTGTCACCTGCTCATCCTCCATGGGCTGGCGCAAGACCTCTAAGGTCATGCGGTTGAATTCCGTGAACTCGTCGAGATAAAGTACGCCATAATGCGCCAATGAAATCTCGCCGGGCTTAGGTAAACGTCCACCGCCAACCAGCGATACTGCAGATATGGTGTGGTGCGGTGCTCGAAAAGGCCTTTCTAGCACAAGTCCTTTACGATCACCCAGAATTCCGGAAACACTGTATATTTTGGTCACTTCCAGCGCTTCCTCATAGGAGAGGTCAGGCAGGATTGTGGGGAATCTTTTCGCCAACATGCTCTTTCCTGCGCCTGGCGATCCAACCACAAGCAAATTATGTGAACCCGCTGCTGCAATCTCCAGAGCCCTTTTGGCCTGCTCCTGGCCGACGACTTCACTGAAATCCACATCATATTCCCGCGAGGCAGTGGAAGCTTCCCTGCTTGCAACGTTTGGAACCGCCTCGACTTCGTCGTTGAGCCATTGACACAATTTCGAGAGGGAATCGAATCCATAGACATCGATCCCTTCCACAAGTGCGGCCTCCTGACAGTTGCCGGTTGGGACGACTGCAGCCTTCAAGCCGATATTCCTCAGCGCGATGACCAAGGGCAGTATACCCTGAACAGGTTGTAATTCACCATTCAGTGAGAGCTCCCCTAGAAAGCCGGTGTCAACCAGCCTGCGGTGAGAGATTTGTTCAGATGCGCTGAGAATTCCAAGAGCCATTGGCAGATCCAAATGTGAGCCTTCCTTGCGCGTATGTGCCGGAGCCAGATTGATAGTGATGCGCTTCATCGGGAATTGCAGCCCGGCATTCTTGATTGCAGCGCGAATCCTGTCCCTGGATTCCTTCACTGTAGCATCTGGAAGGCCCACCACGGTATAAGTCGGGAGCCCGTTGCTCAGGTCGGTTTCAACATCCACCGGTGACCCGTCCAAACCCAAGAGCACGGCACTGAGGGCTCGTGTAATCATATTCCGCCTCTTTCTACATTTAATAGAGTCAATGATAGTACCATTATAGATTAGTACAGTTCATATTTACAATAGAGAACAAGATAAACATATATGACAATAACAGGGAATGGTAAATTTTCTTTGGGTTACTTGCAACCCCATGAATTCTTTGATATGCTATGAAAATGTGACCTCATGTAAAAGTTTTACATTTTATTCCTGAGAAAATTTCAAATTTTCAGAATTGTTTTGTGTCACAAATATATTTCTGATATAATTCATGTGAGGATTCCGTAGGAGGATAGTATGTCGAAAAACCTGGTGATTGTAGAGTCTCCGGCGAAAGCAAAAACGATAAGCAAGATTTTGGGTAAGAACTATAAAGTCATGGCATCCGTAGGTCATGTCAGAGATTTGCCGAAAAGTAAAATGGGCATCGATATCGAAAACAATTACGAGCCTCAATATATAACCATACGTGGTAAAGGCGATGTCATCAAGGATCTTAAAGCAGCCCGGAAAAAGGTGGATACAGTTTACCTTGCAACCGACCCCGATCGCGAAGGCGAAGCGATTGCATGGCATTTGGCAGCAATATTGGGGCTCGACGATACTCAGGCATTCCGGATTGCATTCCATGAAATTACAAAGGATGCTGTAAAAGCCGCACTGAAAACACCGAAGGTGCTGAACCATACACTGGTGGATGCTCAGCAGGCAAGGCGCGTATTGGACCGTTTGGTCGGTTACAGCATCAGCCCCATGCTTTGGCGGAAGATTCGTAAGGGCCTCAGCGCGGGACGAGTTCAATCCGCTGCGACCAAGATCATCTGCGATCGGGAGCGGGAGATTACAGCATTCGTACCACAGGAGTACTGGTCAATTCACCCTTCTTTCAAGGGCGGCGATGGACATGCCTTTGAAGCGCAGTACTTCGGTTATCAGGGAAAAAGCGCTGAACTGCCGGATGCCGAATCAGTAAAAACGGTTTTGGATGCCATAGAGGGTCAGAAGTATATCGTGACCAAGGTGACGAAGAAACAGAAATCACGAAGCTCTTACCCCTGTTTCACAACCAGCAGCCTGCAGCAGGAAGCTGCTAACCGATATGGCTTCACCACTAAGAAGACCATGATGATCGCTCAGCAGCTCTATGAAGGAATCACAGTGCAGGACGGGACAGTGGGTCTGATCACCTATATGCGTACTGACAGTGTGCGGATTTCAGAAGAAGCGCGCAAGCTCATGAGAGAATACATCGAAGAATCACTCGGCAAAGAGTATCTGACTGAGACCAGCCGGAAAAGACCGGCAGCCAAAGCCTCCCAGGATGCTCATGAAGCAATCCGGCCAACAGGGGTTCACCGTACACCGGAAGCTGTCTCCTCCTATCTGACGACTGATCAGCTGAAGCTCTACAGGCTTATTTGGGAGCGCTTTGTAGCAAGTGAGATGGCGGATGCCGTCTCCGATTCGGTACAGGTAACCATCAGCTGCAATGGTCATGATTTCAGGTCAAACGGCAGCAAATTGAAATTTGACGGTTTCCTGAGAATCTACTCCTATGCTTCAGTTACTGAGAACGAGCTGCCGCAACTTACAGAATCAGAGCAGCTTAAGCTGGTGAAAATGAACCACGAGCAGCATTTCACCCAACCTCCTGCCCGATATTCCGAGGCAACCCTTGTGAAGGAAATGGAGGAACTGGGAATCGGTCGCCCAAGCACCTATGCGCCTACCATCAGTACCATATTGGCCCGGGGTTATGTGGTAAAAGAGAAGAAGAACCTTCTGCCGACTGAGCTTGGCATGATAATCAATGAGATTCTTGAAGAGTATTTCGACAGGATAGTGGATGTCCGCTTTACAGCCGAAATGGAAAACCAGCTGGACTTGGTCAGCACTGGCGAGATGGAGTGGCGTCAGGTAATCGACACGTTCTACCAGCCTTTCGCACAGGATTTGAAACATGCGGACGAGGCACTTGAAAAAATAGATCTTTCAGAGATGACGGACATTCCATGTGACAAATGCGGAGCCCCCATGATGATCAAGCATGGCCGCTTCGGAAAGTTCATGGCCTGCTCTAAATATCCCGAATGCAGCAATACCAAACCTATCTTGAACCGTATAGGCATCACATGCCCGATTTGTCATGTAGGCGATGTGGTAGAACGAAAGACCAAGAAATTCAAGAACTTTTACGGTTGCAGCGAATTTCCTGCCTGTAATTTTGTGAGTTGGCACAAACCGGTAGGAAGAGATTGTCCGGAGTGCGGAAGTTTCCTTGTGGAACAGAGAACCAAGAAGAAATCCCAGATTTCCTGCAGCAGCAAGACATGCAGCTATCATGAGGACCTGGATCAGAGCAGTAGCGACACTGATAAATAACAGAAAACAGGAGGACTTTATGGCAAGCTCGTTGCTAGAAAAAACAAGAAAGCTGAATCGGATTCTGCAGCAAACGGGTAACCACAAGATTGCGTTCGGTGATTTGTGTGACATACTTCGTGAAATCCTGATTTCAAATGTGTATGTTGTCAGCCGTAAAGGTAAAATCCTTGGAATTAGTCTTGCTGATCGCGAAGAGAACTCAGCTGTTTTTGAAGAGGGGACAGGAGATCAGGTTTTCCCTGAGGGGTATAACGATAACCTGCTTAAGATTCAGGAGACTGAATCCAATATCACTGGGGATCATCTCCTGGAGATACTGGCAAATGAGCACGGAAGCTTTCATAAATTTGTAACCGTTGTCCCGATCAACGGGAACGGAGAACGTCTCGGTACGCTTCTTCTGGCTCGGCATAAGGATGTTTTCATGGATGATGACCTTGTGTTGGCTGAATATGCAGCAACCGTAGTTGGGATGGAGATTCTCCGTGCGAGGACTGAAATCATAGAGGAAGAAGCCCGAAAACGTGCGATCGTACAAATGGCAGTCGGAACACTCTCCTATTCGGAATTGGAAGCTGTTGAACACATTTTCGAAGAGCTTGATGGAGATGAAGGTCTCCTCGTTGCAAGTAAGATCGCTGACAGAGTAGGCATTACCCGTTCAGTGATTGTGAATGCGCTCAGGAAATTCGAAAGTGCAGGTGTGATTGAGTCCAGATCGTTAGGGATGAAAGGTACTCACATCCGTATTCTGAACGATAAATTGCTGGGAGAGCTGAAAAATCATAAGAGGTGATGATGTTTTACCAAATATAAGAAGTATCGAAGCGTCTGGTCCATGGGGATTCAGGCGCTTTTGTTTTGCTGCCTCAGACATACCATATATGGTGGCGAAGGTTACTTAATCAGTGCACATGTGGTATAATAAAAACGAATTATTGCGCCAACCATATAGTCTTCAAAGACCATGAACGGATCCTTGAAATTTGCCGATGTACTCTAATATCGGGAGGTGTATCATATGCTTGAAAAAGCGTTTGGCTCAATCAATCTGAAAAGCAAGGCACTTGACGGCAGTTGGCTAAGAAACAGTCTGATCACCAACAACCTGGCCAATGCCAACACGCCTGGCTTCAAACGGCAGGATGTTGATTTTCATCAGGTCCTGCAGGATTTTCTGGGGCAGGGCAATCTGACAATGGCACGGACTAATCCCATGCACATGCCATTGGGACAGGATGCTTCTGAGAACATGACTTTCAATGTCAATACGGAATCCGGCACTAGTAACAGACGGGATGAGAATAACGTCAATGTGGATACTGAAATGGCGGAACTGGCAAAAAACCAGATTTACTATGATACGGTCGTGGATAGCATCAACGGAGATATCCGACGTCTGCGCACAGCCATCCGTGAAGGGAGATAAATCCGATGAGTTTCTTCAAATCCATTAATGTCAGTGCCTCAGGCCTTACCGCTGAACGGCTTCGGATGGACATCATCTCCAAGAACATAGCCAATGCAGAAACAACCCGGACCAGTGCCGGAACCCCTTATAGAAGACAAATGCCCATATTCAGGGAGCAGCAGGGAACTTCATTCTCAGACGTGCTCAGCGAGGCAAAAGGACAATACGTTACGGGAAGCGGAGTGGAAGTTTCTGCCATCAAGGAGGATACCTCCGATTTCAAGCGGATTTATAATCCGGGACACCCGGACGCAGACGGTGAAGGGTATGTGCTCATGCCCAATGTGGACGTCGTGACAGAAATGATCAACCTGATTTCCGCTTCAAGAGGTTATGAGGCAAATGTCACTGCAATGAATGCAACGAAATCCATGGTGATGAAAGCCCTGGAAATCGGAAAATAGGAGGAATGACCATGCCAATCACATCAATCGGCGGTATCGGAGCAAGCGCAGGAATCGCACCAACCAAAGCGTCAGAAACGGTTTCAGGCGGGGAATTCAAAAAAATGCTCTTCAGCGAAATCGATAAGGTCAATCAGGCCCAAACCGATTCAAAAGTCGCCAGTGAAGCGGCAGTATCGGGTACAGCGGACAGTATCCACGAAATGAAGGTGGCTGGCATGAAAGCGGAACTCACGCTCGAATTCGCCGTATCTGTCAACAACAAGGCAATTGAGGCTTATAAGGAACTGATGCGGGTGCAATTGTAATAGACGATCATTCCTGACGGATTACATATGCATATCAATGGATACGAACGCTGCGTTATCTTAAACGAAAAAAATTCTTTACTCGAGGTTTCTTATGGGGGATTTTCTAAATCAGGTCAGGACACGTGCAGTGGAGTTTTACAACTCGCTGGATAACCGTATGCGTTGGGTATACGGTTTGTCCAGTCTTTTTGTTGTTTTAGGCATTGGGTTCGGAGTATTCATGATGAACCAGCCTCATTATGTCGTTCTGATGCGGAATCTCACTTTGGAAAGTGCCGGAGAGATCACCGCGAAACTGGATGAGTCGCAGATTCCCTGGAAACAGGATAATAATAACACCACAGTACTTGTTCCTGAAAAGCAGAGGGATAAAGCCCTTATGGAACTGGCTGTGGGCGGATTCACCGGGTCGGGAGAAATCACCTGGGAAGACGTGATGAACAAGAACATCATCACCATGACGAACGATGAGACGAACCGGCTGGTCCTTCCGGCCCCGACCACAGCCCAAACCGGAGCGGTTAGAAGTCTGGACGGTGTGGAGGATGCGATTGTCAACCTTCATGTTTCACAGGATTCTGCCTTTGTCATCGAAAAGGATGACAATGCCAAGGCCAGTGTCATTTTGAAGCTGAAGACAGGGAACACACTGAAGGAAGAACAGGTCAACGGGATCGTCATGATCCTGGTCAATTCTGTAAAGGGTTTGAAGAAAGAGAATGTCACAATTACTGACAGTTCAGGTAAACAGCTGAATACAAATGAAACAGATACTGAAAATTTCCAGATCTCAAACCGGATAGAAATGACTGAGGCGATTCAGGATACCACAAAGATTAAGCTTAAGGAGTTCCTCAGCACCATATACGGGGAACCGAATGTGGAGGTAAGTGTCAATGTGACGCTGGATTTCGATACGGAGAATTCTGAGATAATAACATTCAGCCCCCCGATCGAAGGCAACGAGGATGGCCTTATCAGGAGTATGACAGACCTCAGTGAAACTGTCTTGAATGGGCAGACCGGAGGGGCTCCGGGGACCGATTCGAATACAGAAGCAATCACGGATTATCCTCAGATCAACGGCACTGATTCAACCTACAAGAAAGCCAATAAGACTCTTAATTATGAGCTGAATCAGATTAAAACCAATATCAGCAAGGCCCAGGGGCAGATCAAGACCCTCTCGATCGCAGTCATCATAAATAAGACTGCCCTTGTCGGGAACGAACTGACGGATGAACAGAAAACAGAAGTGATCAATCTGGTATCCGCAGCAGGTGGTATTGATTCGAATTCCATACTCGTAAGTGCTCAGGAGTTTGCTCCGAAAGAAACCGTCACCATTTCGCCAGAGCCTGCAGGAGTCATGGGTATACCCATTTGGATGGTCGGTGTCATTGGGGCGGCCTTATTGGCAGGAATCATCCTTACCGTCGTGATTATGAGACGTAGAGGCCGCGTTAAAGAAGTTGAAGAAATCAAACAGCAAATCGAGGCAGCTGAATTGGAAGAAATCGATTTGGATTACAGGGACAAATCCAGTCCTAAATATCAGATTGAAAAATTCATCGATGCAAAGCCGGACGCAGTGGCATCATTGCTGCGCTCCTGGCTAAATGAGGAGTAGGGGTGTAGACAATGGCAAAAAAAGGTGGTCTGTCAGGTAAGGAAAAGGCTGCGATTCTGCTCATTGCACTGGGCCCTGAAAAGT
>CAZEHS010000059.1:0-20239 GCA_964511875.1 uncultured Peptostreptococcaceae bacterium | reverse complement strand
TACGGCCGAAGAAAACCATAGCCAGGAAACTTCCGGTTAATGCAGCAAAACCGACCCCGAAGGCCCGGTCGAAGAGGGTCCAGGACCGGGTAAGGGCTTCTCCGCCGATATCGATGGGATCCCGACCCAACAGGAAGAAGTTATCGAGCCACATGGCAAGACCGGCTGTCCCGATCCGCATGATGTATACCGTAGGTCCGGTAACCAGCAATAGTGCCAGAAGGAAATAATAGAACCACGCATTCAGGCTGCCGAGCTTGGCCAGGCCCTTTTCCATGCCGATGTACGATGAAAACGTGAACATGCAGATGATGAAAATCCCGATGCCTGCAAAGAGAGGAACGCTGGACTCGATGCCGTATCCGCCCTTCAGTCCTGACATTACCAGGGTGATGCACATGGTAAGACCTGTGGTGATCCCGATGGCAAGACCCAGCATGGAGAGCATGTCGATGATTCCAGCAAACATCCCTTTTGTCACTTTTTCACCGAAAAGCGGCTTCAAGGTCGATGTCACAGCCAGTCGTTCCCGTTTATTGAAGTAGATATAGGCTACCAAAAGTCCGCAACAGGCATAGATCGCATAGGGAACGAAGGTCCAGTTGTAAAAGGATCGTGCCATGGCAAATACTGCTGCCTCAGTCGTATTCGGTGCAATACCCAGCTTATCCAATTCACCCCAGACGTTGCCGAAATAGATCAGGGGTTCATTGACGCCCCAGGTGACGATCCCCGTTGCCACGCCCCCGGTCAGTGTCATGGCAAACCATGTGCCAAAGCTGTACTTCGGCTTGGCATTCTTGCCGCCCAGCCTCATATCGCCGTACTTTGAGAACATCATGTAGGCCATGAATACGAATGAAGTCATGACTGTCAGCTGAAACAACCAGCCGAAAGTATCCAATGACCAGAAGAAAAAGGCCATGACGTTTTTTGTCAGTGCATCCTTATTGACAATGCCTAAGACTGCCGCACCACCGATTACCAGATATGCAGGAATGAAAACTTCCCACCGGATCCCATCTTTCCAATCCTTTTTTTCCTGGGGTTTGCTCACGATATCGTCCTCCTTATAGAAGCTCCTTTGAAAATCATACTATGCATGGATTCTGCCGCCAAGTCTTTCTGAAAACAAGGTTGAATGATTCCTGTGAATAAGGTCCTGCCGATCCTCCTTTTCGCTGGTTTCTACAGAGTTTTTTTTCTTATGAACTCAGAGCCTTCATGATTCGCTCCGGAGTTGCCGGCAGGTTGGAAATTCTTGTTCCCAGTGCGTGATTGATCGCATTGATGACAGCGGGAGCCGTTGCAATGGCTGACGATTCACCGATACTCTTGGCACCGTAGGGTCCCCCTGGCTCCCCTGCCTCAATGAGAATGATATCGATGGGGGGCATGGACGGTGCATTGATCACATGGTATTTTGAAAAATTCCTGCTTTTAACCGTACCATCTTTATCAAGACCGATTTCTTCACACAGGGCAAAACCAAGATTCATCTGTATTCCGCCGCATATCTGTCCCTTGACGAATTCCGGGTTGATGGCCTGACCGATGTCGTGGACGGCAACGATCGCTTTAACATCCACAAAACCAGTCCATGTATCGACTTCAACCTCCACGAAATTGGCACCATAGGATCCGGGATTGGCAGATGCCGTATATTCATAGTTGACCGCCAGTGTTTCACCTGCATCCTGACTGTTTTTAAATGCCAGTGCGGGCAGGTCCATCACTTCAGAACCCCCGGCATTACAGATGACCCCGTTTTTTAATTCCAGCGTCCGTTCTTCCATCCCAAGGATTCCGGCTGCACGGCTCAGACGTTTTTCTTTCAATGCTTCCGCACCCAGACGGATTGCCTCACCGCATACGAAGGTTACCCGGCAAGCCTGTGTCCCTGTAGGATCATAGGGAGACCGGAGCGTATCCGATTCAAGGATGCATATCTTTCCGATATCGATTCCCAGGGCTTCAGCGGCAATCTGGGCCGACACGGTCAGAGTCCCGCACCCCAGATCGTGAAGTGCTGAATTGATCAGTATGGTACCATCCTTCATCAGCGTCATCTGCACGGCAGTAAATTCGGGGAACCCTCCGAAATAGCCATTGCCATGAACGAGTGCCGCCATTCCTACACCTGTCCGATAACGGCCGGAACCAGGATCCCTCGCGTATTTTTCTTTCCATCCGAATCGTTCAGCTCCCTGTTTCAGACAGGCCTCAATCTGAACATTCCCCAAGGGCGGACCTCCCAGGGGATCGGTATCCGTGCTGCTGACGATGTTTTTGAGACGAAAATCCAAAGGATCCAACCCGATGACCCTGGCTGCGTTTTCAATATTTATTTCCGTCACCGCGTGGATCTGCGGGGAACCATACCCTCTGGCGGCACCGCCCACCGGTGTGTTGGTGATGACGGCTCGAGCCCGGTACCGCTGGCTCTCCATGCGGTACAGCCGGACGGATTTCTTCAGCATGGCCATGGATACGGCTGAGCCATTGCTGAAATATGCCCCGGTGTTGGCTATTATATCCAGATCACGGCCAAGAATTGTCCCATCCTTGGTGACAGCAAGGGCGACCCTGCCTTTTACGGAGTTCCTACGTCTGCTGGAGACGATACTTTGTTCCCTGTCCATGCACATCAGTACCGGCCTTTTGAGATCCAAAGCCAGATACCCGCAGAGGGGCTCCAGGACCGGCTGGCTCTTTCCACCGAAAGATCCTCCCGTAATCATCTTGACGACCCGGATCCGGGATTGCGGCAGTCCGGTTATTCCTGAAAGCAGCATCTGGACCTGAAAAGTGATCTGGCACGGGGTTTTAACTGTCAGTATCCCGTCCTCCACATAAGCCAGGCAAACATGATTTTCAATGGCACCGTGATGCTGGGAAGGGGTTTCAATGATATCTTCAATGATGGTCCCTGCTTTTTCCGAAACAGCATCGTAATCCCCGTATTCCTTCACAAGATCAAAGGGAACGTTGCCGTAATCATGAATGGTCTGTGAATCCGGATCCAGGGCAGATTCAATAGCGACAATGACAGGGAGCGCCTCATAGGTGACTTTGACCAGTCCAGCTGCAATCCGCGAAGCTTCCCGGGTTTGAGCGACCACAAAAGCAATCCGGTCACCGTCGTGCTTCGGGGTCATGGTCAGCAGGGGTTCGTCCTCGATCTCCTGCATGTTCATCAGCCAGTTATGGGCGCTGTAGAGGATTTCCGGCACATCTGAAGGGGTGTAAACCTTAACAACCCCTGGTACCCTGTATGCATCACCCGTATCCATGCTGATGATTCTTGCATGGGCCTTCACGGAAGTTACGAGGGTCGCATAAAGCATGCCTTCCATTTTGGTATCCCCGGTGTATTTCATCTGACCGGTGACCTTCTCCATGCCATCGTTTCTCAATACGGATTTCCCGATATAGCGATACGTCTTTGGACTCATGTCAACACCCTTCCATATCCTGAAATTGCCCGCTCAATGATGGAAGCCGCCACAGCCCTGACAGCAGACCGCTTATAGGACAGGGAGTCACGGCCGGGGATGGCACGGTCAACCTGTTCCACAAAGAAATCCATAAACTTGCCAGCCCGGAGCTGATCCACCGTCATCCCTTCAAGCCCTGCCGACACATAAGAGGAGTAAAAGCCTCGTGTTCCCAGGGAACCAAATGCAACCCGTGCATATTTCACAGTTTCCTCTTCGATTCTCAAAACCCCTGCTCCATTGACCTTTGCGATGGTCACTGTCTTACGGGAACCGACTTTCCCATATCCGCCCCTGAGATTCAGGGAACGGGCCGGTATGTTGAATCCCGTCACTACTTCCTGTTCCATGATCAGGGTTCTGCCGATGCCGGTGACGAACTCCTCAACCTTGATGGTGCGTATGACCCCCTGACCGTTCATCAGCTCCACATCGGCATCCAGAGCGATCAATGCAGGGATGGTATCGGCGCACTGGGCTGCATTGGCTACATTCCCGCCCACCGTTGCCCGGTTTCGTATCTGTGTCGAGCCCACCTGAGCAGCTGCAGCGGCCAGGACATCTGCCAGATCATTCACCAGGGAAGACCTGTTCAGCTCAGTCATCGTACACATGGCACCGATCCGAAGGCCCATCTCATTGTGATGAAAGCTTTTCAAATCCTCCATCTGTGAAAGATCAATGACTGTCACAGGTCCGGGAGGATGCAGCCGCAGACGGTTCATGATGTCCGTGCCTCCTGCAAAGAAAATTCTATTTCCATCTGTCACCAGGGAGTCTGCAAGCTCTTTCAGGGTAACAGGCTGTACCACGTTATTTCCCACCGCTTTGTTCTCCCTTCAGTGATTCAACAGCATTGACGATTGCATGATAGCCTGTGCAGCGACACAGATTCCCTTCTACTGCACGGATGATTTCCTCCCGGCAAGGATCCGAATTATGGAACAGCAGCGCCTTCACAGACATCAGCATGCCTGGGGTACAATAACCGCACTGAATGGCGCCGTTCTGTATGAATGCCTTCTGCAGCCGGTCCAGTTCTCCATCCTTCATCAGGCCTTCGGTGGTCAGCACCTCACAGCCATTCACCTGAACGGCAAGCATCGTGCAGGATGTCACTGCCAGCTGATTAACGATGATCGTACAGGCCCCGCATTCCCCTTCACCGCATCCCTCCTTCACGCTGGTCAGACCGAATCGGTTTCTCAGCATGTCGATAAGACGTTCAAGGGGTTCGACCTCCGCTTCCCTATGGACATGATTGATCATCATTTTAATTTTCATAAGGTCCTCCAATCATGATTCTCTGAATCCCATGTTAATTGAGAAATGGCTATTGACTGTCTAATGGAATCATCCCGCCTGATTTTTTACAAAAAAAAAGGCAACCTCGTTAAAGGTGCCTAAGTTTCATTGAAAATCAACACACTTGGAACAGATCCGATTCAAATCGGATAATATCTTTTCCTCATAAGTGAAACTGGGGTGGTTACTGAAAAAATCCACAGCCTCTGTGCAGTAACTGCTGGTAGACAGGCTCAGGTAGTCCTCCAACCCCTTGTTTCCCCCTACGGTTTTTAATATGCAGCAGATTTCGGCTTTGATCCGCAGCATCAGACCGGCTTCATAGGCGTGACCGATGCCCATTGCATGCTGGTCGGCTTTTTTTACGTACCTGAGGCATTCCAAGTAAAGTCCCTTTCGAAGGCACACAAGACTCCAGTAGGCATAAGCGGATACCTGCCCCCATTTGAACGGAATGGTTTCATACAGTTCAACAGCCTGTCTCAGATACACCTCCGCGTTCTGGAAATGACCATGGTCATAGGAGGATATTCCGATGCTGCTGAGCACCATCCCCAGGTGACTGCTGAAGCCCTGATCCCGGCAGAGTGCTTCCCCTTCCCGGTACCACTGGATCGCACCGGCATAATCACTTTGCAGACGTCGGCTTTCACCAAGGTAGAAATAGGCGGCTATTCGGTTCAGGACATAAGCATCCTGATATTCAGGACGCTCAAAAATTCTGGCCGAGCTGAGAAGCAGTGCCTCCCCCTGGTCAAATCTGCTTTTGAGAATCATCAGATACCCTTTTAACCGGATGAAAACTCCCATTTCCCCCTTATCAGTCCCCGTCTTGATGTGTTTGAACACCTGCTGAAGCAGGGCATCCATTTCCGGAGTATCCCGCTGATTGATGGCATTGAAAATCAGCTGAAGAAATCCCTTAAGAATGAATTCCCGCTGTCCTGTTTCTTCCGCAAGGCCGATCATCTTTTTACTCAGGTCACAGCCGGTCTGCACGTTTCCCTGGAGGATATGATACCGGCTCACCATGTTGAGATACTGCAGCTCCAGCTGTCTGCTGCTGCTTTCTCCGGAAAGGGTCATCATCACGGTCTCGATGGCTTTGATTTCCCGAAGAATGAAGTCGTCACTGTAATCCTGCTGCTGACTGAAAGGAATCATGGACTTATCCTTGATTCTTGGGAAAAGTTCATGGCTGATTTCTAGATAGTCGTACAGTTTTCTGATCCGGAACTCCAGCTGAAGGACCCGTTCGGAGGAACGTCCGTAGTGGAAAATCAATTTAGGATACAGGAGCCGGTCTGCGGGGGTCGATGTCAGCATTTCCCGATAACGGTCTCCGATTCGTTTGTGAATCAGTTTCCGCTTGGTGCCGCTCTGGCTGTTGTACACAAATTCCTTGAGTTTCTGGTGGGAGTACTGGTAGCGGAGATCCCCCATCCCGGAGTTCGTCTCAAATATGAACTGGCGACGGATCAACTCCTCAATGATTTCAAGCAGCTCAAGCTCCGCTTTCCCGTGAATGGATTTCAGATCCTCCCATGCTGCCGGTTCAGAAAATGTCGAAATCAGGTCTGCAAGCTTACACGCTTCGCTTCCCAGGCTTTGATACCTTGAGGAGAAAATCGTGCGAACTTTCGTGGGAATGGTTTCATAACTTCCCTTTTCAGCAAGACTCTTTAGGATTTCCGTGAGCATCAGCGCATTTCCTTCCGACTCCTCATAGACAGATTCCCGTATTTCACGGTTGACGGTCAACTGTCCGGGAAAACCAGAGATGAAAGAATCTGTTTCCGCCTTGCTGAAACGAGGCAGTTCCAGGTTGAGAATACGGTCCTCCCGCTGGAGTTCAGCAACAAATCGGTCCAGCCCGCCGCGGTCGGAATTCCGGTAAGAGGCCAGAAACAAGAGTTCTCCTGACTTCGTTTCCATTATCAGATGCGTGAGCAGCTCCAGACTCCACCGGTCGATCCACTGGATATCCTCAATGGAGATAATCATGGAATGAGCTTCCAAAGCCAGCGCAAGGGTATCCACAGTCATTTTAAGAATCACAGGTAAAGGAATCTGCTCCAGCTTCTCCATCTGATACGATTTTTCAGCCATATGCGTATTCATGAAAGTAGGAAAAACACGGGAAAGAATCTCCTTTTGATGGGTCCCCGGATGCAGTCCCTTTTCAATGAGGATTTCTCCTATTTTCAGAATGACCGGATACCAGACTTTCAGAAAATGATGCTCGTCTCCATCATGACAGGAGATGCCGATCCGCATGATTTCATGATTCTGCTCGCCTTCTAAAAACCGCCGGATCACTGTTGTTTTGCCAATACCGGCTTCCCCCGATATCAGAACCAAACCCGGACGGCTGTCCGCCAGCACTTTTCGGTTAAAATCGCTCATCCTTTCCAGTTCGGCTTCTCTGCCGAAAAAGAAAGGGCGAGGATTATCGGATCCGGTTTTTCGGATTCTGCGGCTTTCGAGTATGTCTTGAAAGAGCCGGGTTGTTTCCGGTTCAGGCTTCAGGGATAATTCCGCTTCCAGAACACGGCACAGTCTGCTGTAAAGCTCCATGCACCGGGAATACTGACCCGCTTTTTCGTAATAGGCTATCAGATGCCTGCATGTGACCTCATCAAAGGGGTCCAGATTCAAAAGCTCTTTTCCCAGTTCCTCAGGATTCTTTCCGGATGCCATAGTCTGCTGAAAATTCTGCCGGAGTCGGATCATCCTGGCTTCCTTGATTTCTTCGCGGGTTTGGCTGACCCACAGATCAAAATCCGGTGTATCCTTTAAAATGAAATCTCCCAGAAAATCCTCTGATCCATGATTCATACAGTCCATCTCGCCTTTAAGAAAATCACAATCCGTGGTCAGGGTCACCTGTTCCGTGAAGCAGATCAGCCGCTGTCCCTTATTCCTGATGATCTCCGTATCGAAGACCTGGCGGATGGAATAGAGGGCATTCCTTAGATTCTTTCGGGCTTTTTCCTCCGGTTCTTCCGGCCAGAATATCCCCATGGCCTTATTACGCTCCACACACCGGTGCAGCGCAATATAATAAAAAACCGCTTCGGCCTTTTGGTATTTGAATTGAATTGGTTTACCGTCATACTGAACCTGAGGAGCCCCGATCATTCTGATATCGATATGCATGGTTGTCCGTCCTCTCAGTAATTGCTGCGTCCATTCTGATTATAATCCAAAATCGACTAATATCCGACTATTATACCGGATTTGTTAGTCGAATATCCACCGAACCGAGAAATGCGGTCTGTACCGGTTTCCTGGGGCCTCAGAGTATGCAACTTGCATTTTATCGCGTTTTATGGTAAACTGATATTGAAATTGAAATAAATGCAAGGATTTAAGATAATTTAAGAAGGCATATTCGACTCAAAATATTAATTAAAAGGAGAGGTTGAAATGGATTTTTTAATCTGGCTAGGCGGTATCGTCGTCTTCTTTTGGGTCATCGGTCTTCTGTTTAGAATAGGCGGCGGATTCATCCACATCCTATTGGTTGTGGCGGCTATTTTATTCCTGTTAAATACTTTTTCCGGCAAATTATAAGGGGGCAACACAATGCAATCAATAAAAAATATGGTTAAATCCATGAAAAAGAAGAAGATGATAAAAACGGCTAAAACACTGTCTTTTGGAATTGCTTTAGGTACAGCGGCCGGAATGGTCACAGCACTGCTGCTCACACCCAGACCCAAACCAGCAAGCACTTCCCTTGATCAGGTTAAAGAGCACGTTTCAGGTGCTATGGACTCAGGCAAGGCCAAAATAGGCAAACTTGTGAAGTTAAGCAAACGCAAGTTGAAGAAACACAAGAATGACCTTAAGGGCAAGCATGACAGGATTGAGGCCATCAAAACAGATATTAAGCAATCCATGAACAAGCTTCAGGATACACATAAAAGTATAAAAAAGGATCTAGGCCTATAATACTGCACACACAAAAAAAAGAGCGCTCGTCGAGCGTTCTTTTTTTTGTGTGCAGTATTTCACTTATTCCTTAATATAGACGGAAACCGATCCCCCATTGGTTTTGAACGTACCCTGACCCTTTTCATCGATCGTCACCGTTTCTTCTACGAATCCCATTTTGTCCTTCCACACCTCTCCAGCATGCATCTCACCGACAAACATGGTCTTTTCTCCGCCATCGCCACCGGACATGATGACAACACAGCCCTGAGGGTGCTCTTCATCGCCTGTACGTACCCACCCCACAACATTCATGTGATCAAAATAATCAAATTGTTCTCCATAAGCATTTTCCCTACGGATTTGAAGCAGCTTGTCGAGATTTTCCTTATGTCCCGGAAGTGGATGCTCTCCTGATATCCCGTAGTAGTCTCCATAAAAAATCGTTGGATAGCCATCCCTTCGAAGCAGGATCAGCGCGTAAGCCAAGGGTTTGAACCACGCTTCCACAAAGGACTGCAACGATTCACGGGGCTGCGAATCATGATTATCGACGAAGGTCACTGCGATATCACTGTATTTATTCACAAGGGTCTGATCAAAAATAGTCTGCATATCAAAGTCTTTTCCCTCGACGGATGCCTGATGGAATTTATAATGCAGGGGAACATCGAACAAATCGATCTGATAATCGGTGTTCCGGATATATTTTTCCAGAGTCTTTTTTTCAGGTGACCAGTATTCACCGACACAATAAAAATCCGGACCGAAGTTATCACGGATGTAGTTCACAAAGTCCTTCATGAACCAGTCGTTGATATGCTTGATCGCATCAAGCCGAATCCCATCCACCTTGGTTTCCTTCACAAACCAGTCGATCCATTTGAACGTTTCCTCACGGACTTTCGGGTGGTCATAATCGACATTCGCATACATGAGGTAATCATAATTGCCCAATTCATCATCGACACCCTTGCCCCAGTTCTTGTTTTCTCCCTTGATAAGGTAGATGGCTTTTTTACCATTTGCATTATTCAGATCCGTTCCGGAAAAATGCTCATGGGACCATTTGAAATCGGAGTATTTGTTGTTTCTGCCGTCAAATTTGAACTTCGTCCACCCTTCAATTTCATAATCGTCTGAAATCGGGGTCATCCGATCATTGGGATCCATCTCGGCAACCATGAATTTTTCCGTTTCATCTGCACCGGCCTTGTGGTTGATTACGATATCCGCGTAGACCTGGATTCCATTTTCATGCAATGCATCAATGGCTTCATGAAGCTCCTGCTTGGTTCCATATTTTGTTCGGATGGTGTTCTTCTGATCGAATTCCCCCAGATCATACACATCATATACTCCATATCCCATGTCATTGGGCCCTGTAGCCTTACAGCACGGCGGAATCCAGACTCCTGTTATGCCCAGCTCCTTCAGATGTGAGGCATCCTCTTTGATGCTCCTCCACACACTTCCATCAGCCGTCATGTAGCTTTCAAAATACTGCATCATGATTCCGTTTTTGCTCATAGCCTACTCCTTCGATATTTAGTAGTATGTAAATTGACACGAACATATGTTCGGTGTTATGATTAAAGAAAACCCCCTTTTCGATATTCTCCGAGGTGATTTCCATGGACCGAATCATTTTTCATATTGATGTGAACAGCGCCTACCTCAGTTGGGAAGCAGTGGACCGGCTGCAGCACGGCGATTCCGTGGATCTTCGTGAAATTGCAGCCGTGGTCGGCGGTAACGAGGCCAGCCGGCATGGAAGGAAATATAATGTTTATTCGAAGTGTACATGACTATATATATCTTGAGTTATAAGGGCTTGGATAGATGCATGTCTCAAAATTGAGTATGAACATCACCAACCGTACAAACTTCCCGAAAACTAATATAATGCAAATACAAAGTGTTCATTCAAAACTCATGTAAGATGCGCCTAAATCATACAAGGAGGATTCCTAGATGCTTGAAATTGTGGAACGCAAAGACGGCAATGAAGTATTCTACGAAATTATCACTTGTGAAAGCAACGGAAAGAATCCAATTTTCACAATTCGATACAAGACTGTCATGAGGGACGTTGGCGGGCAGGCTTGGCTCATTCTCTATGATTCCAATATGATTCCTGTAAGCAAGGTATTTGAGTTTTTGAACTATACAAACGCCAACCAAAGCATCAACTCCAGAGTGAAGTCTATGCAGGCGTTGAAATTACTGTATTCTTTTTCAGATATCCTGGGTAAAGGCTTTGCTGAATTCTCATTCGATGATGTAAACAATCTTAAACGCTTCCTTAAGGGCATATCACTCTCTGGGGTTGAAATATACATGGAACTCCTGACTCAGCGGAGCAATCGTACTGTGAATGGCTACCTTGCGGTATTAAGAAGTTATCTAAGTTCCATTGGAATTAGAAACGAGGCCCTGAATAAAACGTATCTCCATAGCGCCTCGGCTTCATACGATTCTTATCATAATCCTCGTTACCATTCGAGCGAGAGGCTTCCCGTACTGAGCATAGAAGTCCCCTGTTACATCTCCCCCATTGAATTTGCTGCCATACTCAAAACCATTCGTGCGAAATATGGGGTTCTTGAGGAGTGCATCGTGCGCTTGATGTATCAGCATGGGCTAAGACTTGGGGAGGTACTTGGCATTACCAATGATGATCTGGTAGAAGAAAAACATAACGGCCAGTGGATTTCGGTGCTGTATGTAAGAAACAGAGTGTCGGACAAGCCCTATCAAAAGGCAAAGACCTGTATGAATGTCATCGACAGAAAACAGTACCAAACTAGAGATTATCATGAGTACGGATTTCAGAAAATTGTTTTGGATGAAACCTTGTATCAGTTGCTAAACAAATACATATACGAATCTCATGGCCATGCATCTGAAAAATGGGCTCAAATATATGACCAGAAATCATTGGCCGACAGGGTCTGCGCAGAAGAACCCTTTATGGAAAAGAATCGGTATGTTTTTATCAGTTGCTTCGGAAGACCTTTGCGGTCAGATTCATGGAGCCGACGGCTACGGGTGATTTTTGAGGACGTGGGTATAATGACGGACTTACATGTACGTAAACACAATCTGAGTCATCGCTTTCGTCATGGATTTGCCATGTACCAGGTGCAGTACATGAACAGAAAGGAACTGGAACTTATGCACCTGATGAGACATTCATCGCTCAAGTCCGTTGAAATCTATTTCAAACCAACGATGAAAGACCAACTCAAATTGAAACAAGAGTTCGAAGAAAGCTTGATGACGTCCATACCTAGTCTGAAATATGGACACGAGGTGCAGGAACATGACTGATCAGCGCAGACCAAATTACGAAAACGCACTCAAAACCATAAAATTTTCCAACCGCCAATTTGTAGATAATAGAATATTCAGAGCGGCATCCGAATTTCTTGATGAAAAGAGGCGTACTGTTTCAGGAAATCATCAGACAATATACGGGGCCATAAATCAATACAAGACGCTGATCCGCATGTTTTTTGACGATGTCAGATTGGAAAATATCACGCGGGAATTTATCCTCACAAAGCTCGAAGACCATTCCGGCCCATGGTATCTGAGATTGCATTGTATGTGGGAATTTCTATTCTATATGAAGCATCAGGATCTTTTACGTGAAGACTGGGATCAGCTCCTACACCTAGAGGCCCTGCTATGCACAGGTCGGAAATCAAGTTTTTCAAGAACAGTGTTGTCTGTAGAAGACTGTTCTAGATATGAGCATATAGCAAATACAACAACCAAAAAGCTGTATTACTTGGATACCGACAACCCTGTTATCAGAAAATTGATGATGGCTTTTATCAATAGAAATGGGCGTTCTTTTCAATATATTACAAAAACAATATTTTCATTCTTATTTAAAACACAAGGTTTCTCTCCTTCATCCGTTGAAGATATTGATTATAAAATGTTTTTAAATCAAATGCTCAAGCTGGCCGATAACCCCAAACGCAAAGAGTATTTCCAACAGCTAATCAAGTTCTATCGTTTTATCTACACAGATTACAATCCCAACCTCTTCTCCGAGAGCACAGAGTTCGATGCGCGTCTTTTGCAAAGAAAGGGACTTGCCAGTAAACTTGCTGAGGGATATCGCATTGTTCCATATAATCCTTTGGAGCCCTATCCAAGCCACGACAGATGGATCGTTAGTTTCTACAACTCAGCCGAGCAATATGGCAAGAATATGACTCTAACTAGTACATTAAATTTCACCGCAATCAAGTCGAAAGAGTACCGGGATTATCTGAAAAAATATCTTTGGTCCTCTCCTGTTTCATGGCAAGCTAAGCCCGCAATCGCACTTAATATTATATGTTTTTTGAACTATATGTCAGATTTGAAATCAGGCAGAATACTCACGGTTTTTACACACAAAACCAAAGAAAGTAGTTTTCTCGTATCCGAGGTTGCCGCATACCGCCAATACATCATCAGCAAATATTCCAACATCAAAACACAAGCTCACTATCTTTCAGATGCAACTGCTCTTCTGAAGCTTCTCCGTGAGTCATCCGGTTTAAAGATAGATAGGGGCGTGTTGGAACAGCTGAAAGTAAAATCCGTCTGTAACACAGACAAAATGGCAATTCCGGATGAAGACTTGAATAGAATTGCGGAAGTTATGAGGAAATATGCCCAGAAAAATATACGCTTTGAACTTTATTACTCCGTCTTTTATCTGGCTCTCGAAACTGAATTTAGAATAAGTCAGATCGTGAACCTTGAGGCGCACTGCGTCCGAGAAACCCTCAAAAATGGCCAATATGTAATTCTGAGCAAAACAAAAACCAGTCACGGGGAGTACAAAGAACAGGCCATCACCTCATATACAAAAAGACATCTGGACGAAATTCATCGGTTAACCGAACCGTTTCGACAAAGGTGCACGGACTCGAGAATGAGGCAGTTGCTCTTTCTGGAACCATATGAAGTAAAAGGAATCGAATTTCGCCCTCTTGGCCCCCAATGTTTTAACAGACATCTTAAAAACTGCTGCATCGAGGCCAGAACACGACCATACGCGTTTTCCAACCTTAGAGATACTCATATGACCAAGGCCGAGGAATTCATTATACGCAAAGGACTGTCAGATATGTATCTAAAAGTTCTAACGGATCACAAAAGCTCTGAAACCACTAAAATACATTATTCCCAGATACAGCTTACGGAAATCTTGGAGGCCGTACACGGCATAATCATTGGAGATGTACATTTGGAAGGCTCCATTGTGCAGAATCCTATCCTATCTCCACCAGAAGAAGAGTCCGTTTCAAACGGCTGCGGGTACTGTAAAAACGCGGTATGTACAACGACCTCTTATCTTGATTGCCTGATGTGTCCCCATTTTGTAACGATGCCGGCGAGAATCCCCTACTTCGATGAACAATTGAAATCCATCGATCAGAAGATCAAAAACACCCCCATTGCTCACGACAAAGAGGACTTGGTAATGATAAAACGATTGCTTGCCGCGTATCAGAGAGAACTGCTGCGTGTGAAGGAGGAAACCCAGCATGCTTCAGACCATTAACGGTACAACACTCGGATATGAATTAGAAGAAGGTTTTGTAAAGTATAGTCGTGAGGCCAGCTCTTATCTTGACCGAGTCAAAGAAATCAATTTATTGCCCTTTTCAAACCTGGAGATATTTTTTTCGGATGATATTTGGGATTTCAGTCAATCAAGGACTGTAAATATATGCAAATCATTGCTATCATTCCGTTTTACACACACATGTGAACACTATCGCGATGACATAAAGAAATATGTGCTGTCAATGTTGCTCGATGGCAGGTTTGTAATCCAAAATGTTCAAAGGGAGTATCTTTTAGTATCCCATTTTCTAAATTATGCATTTGAGATGGCATATTACAATATACACCAAATAGATGCCGATCTGGTATCAAATTTCATACAACGACTGAATGGCAAATCAAAATCATATAAATTACAGTATGCCAGCTGTCTTAAAAAATTCATTTCATATTACTCTGTTCATTATGAAGATATCTATACAGCTGAACTTGAAGCTCTTCTAGATCCTGTCCAATACCGATTAAGCAAGAGAGAAATCGAACTTAGAAAAACGAGCGATGTGCCACAGCATTATTTCAATAATTTTTTAAAAGCCGCTATCGCAATCATTGATTCAAGCGATGTCCCAAACCTTATCAAGGCCGGAACATGCGTCTTAATGATCCTGTCCCAGACAGGACTGCGAATAAGCGAAGCCCTTGATCTGAAATGTGGAACCCTCCTCAGAGCGTCATCCTACAGCGGAAAGGAGTTATATTATTTAAACTACAGAACCTGGAAAAGAGAGCGTGGAAACAATGTGTTTGCAACAGAAAAGACCTTCGCAAATGCTCTCACCCAAAAGGCTTACGGAACCTTGATGGAGCTTTATGATAGTGAACGACGTTGCTACGGATATGAGTACCTCTACCTTGGAGCAGGACAAAATCGTGAGTTGTTGGATCTTCCGGTATCCTGTGACAGATTCGGATATACAACCAAACACATCTTTTCCTATATGAATCATTACTTTCCAACAATCAATGTCCCTTTTGAGCATCAAAAGGACCTATCTACATGTGATGTAACAGCTTTCCCGCAGATGAGAGGATACTACCCTAATGCTAAAACGCTGACGTATCCCAACACAAAACAGTTTCGTGTTCACGTCTGTAGCGAACTCTATGCACGCGGGTGCCCACTTGAATATATACAGAAGTTCATGGGACACCTTTCAAATGAAATGATGGGGTATTATGTCCGCACAAAACCTCACAACACTCAAGAAGATATCGAATATGCACTGGAAATATTCAAAACCATCGTGTCAGGCGATGCATGCCTCCTAGGCGTTGGCGCTGATAGTCTAAAATCTCACATTGATGCTTTCGTCACCGAACAAGGGTATCGGGTTGAAAAGGATATGGATGCTATTATTGCCCTGCTTACAGACAAAATGCCTGTCCGCCAGAAGACTGGCGGAGTATGCATCAGAAGTTCCTCAGCAAGGGAATGCAGCAAAGATACAATGACCAATGAATTCTATTGTGCCTATAGCGTGTGCCCGAACATTTTCCACTTTTTCTATATGGCAGGAATTTCATACCGGCAGGCGTCCGAATTGGCTCAAAGCATCTCATTGAACACCAATAGAGGATTTATGCGGCAGGCGTATAAGGAATCGCTTATGCTACATACCTTGGTTGAGCAAAAGCTGTTGCCTGAGTTGAACGAATTGAAAACCGAAATTCTCCGAAAAGGACACGATGTTCTCATTGAAAGGTATCCGGATTTAGAGCATATAATCTCGCATTTCGACCATATCTGTGAGGAGGCCAACGCATGGAAAGATTACAGCGTATCACAGACAAACTGATTAACATTGGAGAAAATTACGGCAGTCTCAAACCCTTTATACTGGAGTATCTGAACAAAATTGAGACATTGGCAGAAGAACGTGAACAAAATCAGAGTGAAGCACTTAAAATCTTGAAAGACAGGGCGTTCACACCGGCCTATATCGCACAGAAGCTTGGTTGCTCCAGGACTACTCTCTATAATCACAATCAAATTCTAAAACGTTATGTTGAATATTCCGCAGAACGCCTTATTCAACAAAACCCATTAACTGAAATAGACGAAGCCACACACCGGCGTCAACTGCTGGAAACAAAAGTATCCCTTATGGAAATCAGAGACATAGACAATGAACGGCTTAAATATGACTGCAAATTACTCACCAATCAGTTAAAAGCTAAAAGTGCTGAAATTCAACGACTCCAAAATCGGGTAATGGAACTCACGTCTGAACTTCAGAAGCACCGGTTTCCTGAACGCAGCCTTCGTTGACAACACAACTAAGGCTTATAATATATGATATTCACAACCGATGGCTCAGCTATCCGTATAAAAGGAAATTGCTCTCAAATGATATGGCAGTCAGCGTTTGAACCAGTATAAACAGTTCTTAAACAAGATACTATCCTTGCAACGAGGTGATACCATGCGGACCATCATGCACATCGACGTCAACGCCGCGTACCTTTCGTGGGAGGCCATAGACAGACTTCAGCACGGAGCGAAAACCGACCTTCGCACTATTCCTTCGGTTATCGGAGGAAACGAGGCCAGCCGCCACGGAATCGTTTTGAGCAAATCTGATTCAGCAAAAAAATGCGGCATTCAGACCGGTGAAACGCTTCACATCGCTAGGCTGAAATGTCCGAACCTCGTTGTCGTATCGCCTCGATATGATGTCTATATGCGATGCTCCAAAGCCATGCGCGAGACATTAGCCGATTTTTCAGACGCCATCCAGGTTTTCAGCATCGACGAGTGTTTTTTAGATTATACCGGCATGACACCGGTACTCGGCCCGGCGGTACTGACAGCCGATGTAATCCGAAGGCGGATCCGCGAGGAACTGGGTTTCACGGTCAACATTGGTATTAGCGCAAATAAACTTCTGGCAAAAATGGCTGGCGAGCTCCAAAAGCCAGACATGACCCACACACTATTCCCAGATGAAATTCCGAAAAAGCTATGGCCACTTGCGATTGAAGATTTGTATATGGTCGGTAGGCAAACGGCTCCGAAACTTCGAGATATGGGAATCCAGACAATCGGAGATCTAGCTAGGACGGATCCGGCGGTCCTTCGATATCGGCTGAAATCGTTCGGACTGATGCTCTACAATTTTGCGCATGGCATCGAATCATCAGATGTACAACCAGTAGGACCGACCATTAAAGGCATTGGGAATTCAACGACTACAGCATTTGATATCGAAGACGAATATCATGCCCATCTAATAATGTTGTCGCTGACGGAGTCTGTCGCGTCCAGGCTTCGTATCGGTGGCTGGTGCGCAAAACAACTATCAATATCAATCCGCGACAAGGATTTTAAAAACATGTTGCAACAGACAACGCTTCAGGAACCGACCGATAGCACAGACCGGATTTTCGAAGTCGTTCGAGAGCTTTTCCAGAAACTCTGGATCGGTCAGCCGCTGCGTCACGTTGGCATCCGGACAACGAAGTTGGTGCCAGCAGAAGGGTTACAGATATCGCTATTTGATTCGGATAGTGTACGGCGACAGGCGCTTGATCGAACGATTGACCAAATCAGAAATCGGTATGGAAAACAGGCCATACATCGAGGATCTTTTCTGCATTCGGGCATCCGTCCAGTCACGGGCGGCGTTGGGGACGACGAATATCAGATGATGAGCAGTTTGCTGTAAAGGAGGTAAGAGTATGAAAATTCTGATGTTGCCAATTGAGATGCTCGTCAAATTTACGGGGAGTGGAAAACTAACCCCTTTGCGGTTCAAAGTTCCGGGAAAGTCCGGAATCATCAAGGTGGACCGGATACTTGAGCAGAGTGAGGAAAGGTTAGCCGGTAACCGCATGCTCATTTTCCGTTGCGCCAGCATTGACCGGGGACTAGAAAAACCCTTCGAGCTTAAATATGAGATTGGAACGTGCCGATGGTTCTTATACAAAATGTAAGCGGCTTGCCAAGAACAATATTCAGGATATGGAATTCCTAATAATACTATGTCATTACATTTATGTTTAACAATCAAATATTAGGATGCATACAACCTTGCCTGCCCCCAAATACCCCCAAATCATGTTCTAGAAATCAAAGTTGTCCAACTACCTTCTATATTTAGTTTAAAACTATATATATTAGATCCATCAAGAAATAACATCTTTGTATATAGTCTTCGTACTATCGTCAATGAGCCGTTAAGTTATTCAAGATTATTTCAATTTTTATCACGATAGAAAAAACTAAAATTCTACATTATAGCAATTGCAAAGCATTTAAAGATAGTCATTTATGAGATAGATGTTATTTCATACCCCCAAAATACTATCGTCATTGAACCGTTGGTTGCAATTACTTATGTTTGGACGTGTTCAAGGCTTTTTTTCCATCTGTTTAAATTACTATGTTTTTCATTGGGCAGTTATGGAACAAATGCCAACATTTTAATGTCAATAAGAATACCCCTGATACTCGGTGTGAGTGCTTTGGAGTTATCTAATATATGTATTCGATTTTATTTCTGTTTGTAACGCATCTTAGTTATTGAAGAGTGTAAAGTATTTGGTCCATCAACCAAATACTTTAATGCGATTTCAAACTTAAATAAAATCAGCCCGCTATTTCAAACCGGCGGGCTGATTTTATCCATAATTTATTTACTAACCTTTAACAATGGCCTTGAATGAACACTTCTCCATGCAGGCACCACATTTAATACACTTGCTTTGATCGATCACATGTACCGATTTTCGCTCACCGCTGATGCAGTTAACTGGGCAAACCTTGGTACAAACCGTACAGCCTACGCACTTGTCAGTGATGGTGTAGCTCATCAGATTCTTGCAGACACCTGCTGGGCAGCGTTTTTCATCGACATGGGCGTCATATTCATGACGGAAGTATTTCAGTGTTGAGAGAACAGGATTTGGTGCCGTCTGACCAAGACCGCAAAGAGCGCTCTCTTTGATGGAGTAAGCCAGGCTTTCGAGCTTTGCAAGATCTGCCTGGGTGCCATGACCTTCGGTGATCTTATCCAGCATCTCAAGCATCCGCTTTGTGCCTTCACGGCAGGGAGTACACTTGCCGCAGGATTCATCCACGGTGAAGTCAAGGAAGAAGCGGGCGATATCCACCATGCAGTTATCCTCATCCATTACAATCATACCGCCGGAGCCCATCATGGAGCCCAACGCAATCAGGTTGTCATAGTCGATGGGGGTATCCAGGTGAGCCTCAGTGATACAGCCGCCTGAAGGTCCGCCTGTCTGTACGGCTTTGAATTTCCGTCCGTTAGGAATCCCGCCGCCGATATCGAAGATGACTTCGCGAAGGGTTGTTCCCATAGGGATTTCCAAAAGACCGGTATTGTTGATCTTACCGCCCAGGGCGAATACTTTCGTCCCTTTGGACTTCTCCGTACCGATGCTGGCAAACCATTCAGCACCGTTCAGGATGATTTGCGGGATGTTGGCATAGGTTTCAACGTTATTGAGCAGTGTCGGTTTTTTCCAGATCCCTTTGATGGCCGGGAACGGCGGACGGGGTCTTGGCATGCCGCGCTCACCTTCAATGGACGCGATGAGAGCAGTTTCTTCGCCGCAGACGAAGGCGCCGGCACCCAAACGGATTTCCAGGTCGAAAGCGAAGTCCGTACCGAAGATACCTGTACCGAGAAGACCCATTTCTTTTGCCTGGCCGATAGCGATTTCAAGTCGATTTACTGCGATCGGATACTCAGCACGGACATAGACATACCCTTTATCAGCACCGATAGCATAGGCTGCGATGGCCATTGCTTCGATGATTGCATGGGGATCCCCTTCCAGTACGGAACGGTCCATGAACGCACCTGGATCTCCTTCGTCTGCATTACAGGCGA
>CAZEHS010000058.1:0-20266 GCA_964511875.1 uncultured Peptostreptococcaceae bacterium | reverse complement strand
TTCCTATCACCAGTTGGATATCCCCTTTGAGTCTATGGAGCTGTGCCAGGACATCCTGCCCCCCATAAGCAGTCAGTATGTTTAGGGGTTTCATTTCAGAGAGCTGTCTTGCGACATCGGTAATCTGTAAGGCAAGTTCCCTGGTAGGCGCAATGACCAATCCCTGAATACAAGAATTTTCGACTTCTATTTTCTGAAACATAGGCAGTAAAAACGCGTAGGTTTTTCCTGTTCCTGTTTGGGCCTCTGCGATTATATCCTTCCCCTTCAGTATAAGTGGAATACTTAAGGCCTGGATTGGCGTTGGTGTTGATATATTCTTTGTTTCAAGAGAATAGACGAGATCTCCCTTGATACCTAATTTAAAAAATGACATGATTTCACCCCTCGTCCATTATACACTGGATTATATAACAAGGATGATAAGGATTATTCGGTGGCCCAATGAGAATGATATTGATGATGAGAGTGTTTCCATATACTGTTATGAAAACGGGAAGAAAACCGGCGGATATGCCGGTTTTCTTCCCGTTTTTGAATTATATGAGTAGCCTTATTTTGCTTCCACCAGGTGCTTGCACTTGTCACTATTGATTGCTTCTTACTTATGCGATTTGATTTCCTGTTCAGTCAATAAATCAACATAGGCGTTTCTCAGTTTCTCTTCTGCACCACAGCTCTGCTGATAATACCAATCCTTAACAACTTTCGTGATTTCATCATCCGTCCCAATTGGCTTCCCCGGATAAACTGCTATTAGCTTTTCAGTCTCTTTATCCCTTAATCCTACCCGTTTAGCTCCTTCAAGTTTACCCATGACCATTACCTCCATTTGAAAAAGCCGTTGCTCCATCCGCTTGGTCATTCTATAAGAAACATCAGAATTTCTCATTCAACCGTCCGTCCAGAACCTCCCTGAACCGCTCAATGGACTGAGCGCCGACAATCATCCATTCCCCATCGATCACATAAGTGGGAGTGTTTTGAATTCCATTCTTACTGGCCTCCGCCGCATCCTCGATGAGTTTGAATTCAAATTGACGGTTGAGCACTGCTGATTCCAATTCGTCAGGATTCAATCCCGACTCCGCAGCCAGTGCTTTCAACACGTCCAGACTTCCAATATCCTTAAGATCAGTGAAGTAGGCCTTCATCAAAGCCTTATGAAAGACATCAAGAAGCCCTGCATGCCTCGCATATTCCGCAGCTTCCAAGGCATTATGGGAATTGGGCATTCGCACCGGACCGGCGAAATCAATACCGTAGGCTTCCCCCATGCGTCGGATCCTGTTGTGCATGACCCGAAGCTGTTCCGTCCCGTATTTCTGATTAAGATCAACCCCCTGGGGCGGCGTTTCCGGGTGAATTTCCAGGCCCAGATGCTCTACCTCCAGATCATATTCCTCCCGCAGTTTTTCAACGACACCGTCGCCGATATAACAAAAGGGTCAGATATAATCAGAGTATATTAGAATTTTTATCATAGATGCCTCCTGAAATGAAGTATTACTCTTTCGTTTCATGGATACCCGTTAATAAGGATCAGAACCAAAAGAACAGACAATTTCATGGCTAGGCATCGGATTAATCATTTCTTCAGGATTTGCTAATAAATTTTGAAATCCGGTATGGTATAGTCAAGGAAATGGAGGTGTTCTGCATGAGCACAATTGTTATCTGTCAATCCAAAACCGGTTTCACTCGAAAATACGCGGAGTGGATTGCCAAAGAACTGAACGCGGATCTGCTTGAAGGTACCAAAGTGACACAGAACGATTTGAACCGTTACGATCTGATCATTTACGGAGGCGGACTTTATGCAGGCGGCATCAACGGCGCTAAAAAGATCCTTGGAAAGCTGAAGCCGCTGCAAGGCAAGAAGGTCATCGTATTCGCCACAGGCCTCTCTCCAGCTCGACCTGAAATCATCCGTGAAATTGCCGGCCGCAATTTCAGCCCGGAGCAAAAGGCAGAGATCCCCTTCTTCTACCTGCGGGGCGGCTTTGACACTGCTAAGCTTTCGGCACTGGACCGCTTCCTGATGAACATCATGAAACGAATGCTTAAACGAAAGAAAAACCCGACACAGGATGAACAGGGCATGCTGGCGGCTTATGATCAGCCTCTGGATTTCACAAAAAAAGAAGATCTGGACGAACTGATTGTCTGTGCCAGAGCACTGGAACACCATCAGGTTTAAAGCACCAAATGAATCCAACAAACGAAAAAAGAACACTGCATTCGCAGTGTTCCTTGCTTTAAGTGGGTGAGCAGATCTGTAAGCCGAGTTCTGTATCTGGTAATCATCTATCTGGGCCCGTTGTTGCCAGCCGGGCTCAAGCGACCTACCTACGGGAAGCGACGAGCAGCCGCCTTACATGTCCCTTCTTGGTCTTGCTCCAGGTGGGGTTTACAGGGCCGTACAGTCGCCAGTACGCCGGTGAGCTCTTACCTCGCCTTTCCACCCTTACCACGGCAAGCCGTGGCGGTATATTTCTGTTGCACTTTCCTTGGAGTCGCCTCCACTGGGTATTACCCAGCACCCTGCTCTAAGGAGCTCGGACTTTCCTCATGGCCGAAGCCACGCGATTACCTGATCTGCTCATGGAACAGTTTACAGGAAACCGGATGGAATGTCAAAGGATCATTGGACTCATATGAAGCTGAATGGGTTAACCAGCTCTTCCGATTCGATGATCGTCACCTCATAGCCTTTTTCGTCCGTCTTTTGTCTGAGCCATTCGGCCATGGTTGATACGGTGATGCTCTCCGTTTCAAAATGCCCGGCATCTATCAACGCTATTCCTATGGCTTCCGCCTCACGGGCATCGTGATATTTCACATCTCCTGTGATCAGGACATCACATCCGGCCTTACGGGCGTCACTGAGCAGCTCAGCACCCGCACCGGTGCATAGCCCTACCTTCCGGATCATCTGCCCTTGTCTGCCGACATAGCGAAGCTGGTCCGCTTTCAGGCTGTTTCTTATTCCAGCTGCTAAATCCCCAAGCGTGAGGGGTTCAGGCAAAAATCCGATCCGCCCGATTCCAACCGGTTTGGATCCTTCCAGCTGGCCTTCAGTCGGCCTTAGAAGTTCTACCCGTTCCAGGTCAAGAAGATCTGCCATTGCATCGTTGAGGCCGCCCCAGGCGATGTCAAGATTCGTGTGCGCCGCATACACATGGATATCTGCGCGGATAAGATGCCGGATGATCTTTCCAGGGGATGATCTTCGGTAATGGATTTGAGGGGTTTGAATATCAGGGGGTGATGGACCAAAAGCAGATCGACGCTTTTTTCTTCTGCTTCTGCCGCTACTTCTGCCGTAACCTCCAATGCCACCATGATCTTGTCGATCACCATATCCCCATTGCCCAGCTGAAGGCCGACCGAATCCCAGCTCTCAGCGTATTCCATCGGGGCCATTTCTTCAAGAATCTTTATGATTTTACGTGAATTCACTCGCATGGCTGAACCTCCCTGAGTTTTTCAAGTGTTTGTCGACACTCATTGATCAGTTCATCTGTGCCTGTCGTCATTCCCGCTTCTACGATTATTTTCTCGAATCGCCGGATCTGGTTCCGGATGAACTGAGGAAAGAGCGGATCCTTTGAAACCGGCAGGCAGTATCCCACCAGATCTTTGAAGGAATCCGGTTCCTGACCCTCTCCTGCCTTGGCAGTGATGATTTCGTAAAGGCGTTTGCCGTCCTGTACAAGGCATTCATCTATTATCCTGAACCCATGAGTAACCAGCCAGCTCCTCAGTTCCTTGAAGCCTGACATGGGTTGGAGTACCAGGATTTCAGCCTGCTTGGCCAGTTTCATGTCAGCCGACAGTATTTCTGAAATCAGAATGCCTCCCATGCCGGCTATGATTACCCCTTGGGGGTTTTCTCCCCTCATCGGTACAAGACCCGGTCCCAGTCTAAGCTCTATCTGCGCTTCCAAACCTTCCCGGGTTAAGGTCTCCCTGGCATTATCCAGCGGTCCGGTCTGAATATCCGTTGCCCAGGTGCTGGGGCAGATCCCCTGTCCTACAAGCCAGGCCGGGATATATGCATGGTCAGTCCCCACATCGACGATCCGTATGCCTGATGGGATACGATCTGCGATTGCCTGAAGACGCGGCGTTAGTTTGATCATCGTATATACCTCTCACATTGATGACGATTATAAAACAAAACCGGCTGCAAGAAGCAGCCGGAATATTCATTCATTATACAGTCCGCTTATTCCAGATAATCCCGGAGCTTTTTGCTGCGGCTGGGATGCTTGAGTTTCCGAAGAGCTTTGGCCTCAATCTGTCGGATACGTTCCCGGGTGACTTCGAACCGCTTGCCCACCTCTTCAAGGGTGCGTGCACGGCCGTCTTCCAGACCAAAACGGAGCTTCAGGACTTTCTGCTCCCTTGGTGTAAGGGTTTCAAGAACTTCTATGAGCTGCTCCTTTAGCATTGAAAACGCAGCGGCATCAGCCGGAGCAGGAGCATCCGTATCAGGGATGAAATCCCCCAGGTGGGAATCCTCTTCCTCCCCTATCGGAGTTTCCAGAGATACCGGTTCCTGTGCTATCTTAAGGATTTCCCTGACTTTTTCCACTGTCATGTCCATTTCATCGGCAATTTCTTCAGGCTTCGGTTCCCGACCAAGTTCCTGTAGAAGCTGTCGCTGAACTCGGATCAGCTTGTTGATGGTTTCAACCATATGAACAGGTATCCTGATCGTTCGGGCCTGATCTGCAATGGCGCGGGTGATTGCCTGACGAATCCACCAAGTGGCATATGTGCTGAATTTGAATCCCTTACGAAAATCAAATTTCTCAACTGCCTTGATGAGTCCCAGATTGCCCTCCTGGATCAGGTCCAGGAAAAGCATGCCCCGTCCCACGTACCGTTTGGCGATGCTGACGACAAGTCGAAGATTGGCTTCACAGAGCTTCTTCTTGGCTTCCTCGTCTCCTTCTTCCATACGTTTGGCAAGACTGATTTCTTCTTCACCCGAAAGCAATGGCACCTTCCCGATTTCTTTCAGATACATCCTTACGGGGTCATCTATGCTGATCCCTTTTGGGAGGGTCAGATCGAATTCAGCTTCTTCCTCTTCGTCTTCTTTCTTTGGTTTATCGACATCCGCGTCTGCGTCCAAATCCTCATCATCGGATTCGGCCATGACTTCGATACCCATAGAAGTCAGTGAGTCATAAACATCTTCCATTTGATCCTTATCGAGTTCGATATCACCCAATACATCTTCGATTTCTTTATAGGTCAGGGAGCCGCTGTCTTTTCCCATTTCCATCAGACGCTTGACTGCGTCAGTACGATCGGAACTAATTTTTTTACTCAATGACTTCCCTCCTTTCATCGGTTTTCCTGTCGGGGTTTCCCAGAAAGGAGTTCCGACAATTCTCTTTTATACGCATACAACCTTTTAATTATATTATCCTGCTCAGATTTTTCAAGTGTTTTATTTTCTATTTTTACCCGTTCTTCCAAGATTGAAATCACATGTTTCAAAAATTGTCCATGCAAGCGACCCGACATGGTCCTCAGTTCTCTGTCCGGATTGTCGAACGGAATTGTATTCTTCAGGCTTTCTGCCAGTACCGACAGCTCAGTCAGATCAACTGAATCAATGAAGGTATCGAAGCTGAACTGATCCCGCTGCCCGTAGTTGAGGCGGAGTGCAAGCCACAGTTCCCTGGCCGGCGAAGAAATGAACCATTCATCTTCAATCAGCTCCTCAAGCTTTAAGAATATGCTTTTTCCAAGAACCGCCGCTTCCAGGAGTTTTGATTCCACCGGCGTGATTTCCGGCACCTTCATGTCGGCATGTACGACATCCTTGCGGATGCTTTGCAGCTCTTTCATGGCAATTCCTAAATCACTGCCCTCCTGATCCTTTAAAAGTCCAAAAATTGATTCCGGAGATTTTCGGGTCTGTTGGCTGAGCTGAAGGATATAGGTCTCCCGCTCGACGCTGTTCCTTACACGGCGAAGTACAACAACGGCTTCATCAAGATATTTCAGCTGCTCGTAACCGCTTTCCAGGTTGTAATTCCCGGCAATCTGTTTGAGGATGAATCCAGTTCCGGGCAAAGCCTCATGAATTCTCTCACGGAACGCTTCCGGCCCCTGTGCCCTGATGAAATCGTCAGGGTCCTTGAATTCTCCCAGATCAACAACCCTTGCACGCAAGCCGGCTGCATCCAGGATTTCCAAGCCCCGCAAAGTCGCCTTTACGCCTGCACTGTCTGAGTCGTATGCCAGTATGATTTCTTTAGCTGTTCGTTTTACAATTGCGGCATGGTGGGAGGTCATTGCTGTACCCAAGGTTGCGACCGCATTGCGGATTCCCCATTGGTGCAGAGAGACAACGTCCATGTATCCTTCCACCAGTATCAGCATCCCAGCATCACCAGTATGCTTCCTTGCCATATGGAAACCATATAGGGTTTTCCCTTTGTCAAACAAGACACTCTCCGGTGAATTCAGGTACTTCGGGACACTGTCATCCAGCACCCGGCCCCCAAATCCGATCACTTTCCCACGGGCATCCTGAATCGGGAACATCACCCGATTCCTGAACCGGTCGTAATAGCCGGTCTGTTTCTCCCGTGATATCACAAGTCCTGCCTTTTCCATGAGTTTGAGATCATAGCCTTTACCGGACAGATGGCGGATCAGATTATCCCATCCATCTGGTGCTAAACCCAGACCGAACTCCTTTATCAGTTCATCTGTAAGACCTCTTCCGGTGAGATAGTCATGGCCGGTATTAGGTGTCTGCTGCAGCTGTTTCAGATAAAAAACTGCTGCCTCCCGGACGATTTCCTGAAGCTTCATCACTTCTTTTCCGGCCTCCGGATTGCTCTGTCTGACTTCATAAGGTGACAGATCCAGACCGCATTGTTCGGCAAGTGCCTCAACTGCTTCAATGAATTCAAGCTTTTCAGCCATCATGATGAATTGAATCGCACTCCCGCCGGCACCGCATCCAAAGCAATGGAAGAGTTGCTTTTCCTCGGAAACTACAAATGATGGCGTTTTCTCTCCATGAAGCGGACAAAGAGCCTTGTAATTTCTTCCCGCTTTTTTAAGTGGAGCATATTTTGAAATGACAGAAATTATATCGCAGTGCTGAAGGACAACATCCGCAATATGATCGACATATCTTGGGCTCATGATCTCACTTCCAATCGACCACTTTTTTGGAGGGCCCGTGAACTACATATTCTCTGTCCAGGTGTAAAACCCTTTTTTCTTCTTTGATTTCCCGTGAATTTATTAATGACAGTCACTCCATTTTTTCTTTTCTTTCTGCTTCCGATGATTCGGAATTACAATCACAATCCTGCCCTTTCGACAGAAGCATGAAGTAGTGTATTTCGACACGAAATTATGAAACCCTTCTCAATTAATGAATTTCTGTTAATTAAATTCAGACAAAAATAGTCAAACCCAATATTTAGGCAGGAATATTTCTTTATATAGGTTGATTGCATATCGGTCTGACATTCCGGCCAGGTAGTCCTTTACCGATTCTACCCCATGTCCCTGAGTATAATCCTGATAATATTCAGAAGGCATCCCTTCAGGATTCTCACTGAAATGTTCATAGAGCGCCTTTAATATCTGCTGCGCTTTCGCTTCATCCCGTTTGGCCTCATGGTTGGTATAGACAGTTTGAAACATGAAATCACGCAATTTTTTTAACGCATCCTGCTTTTCCGTGCTCATGATGATGAAATTCTTACCCTGACTGCAGGCTACAAGATCGAGAATCATGCTGTTGATCCGTTCGGAGTGAGTTCTGCCGAAAATTCTTTCGGAATATGCCGGGAGCGCTTCCAGGGACAGGACACCTGCCCGAAGCGCATCATCAATATCATGATTGATATATGCGATCCGGTCTGAAATCTTTACAATCTGACCTTCAAGCGTCGAAGGCGTCTCCGGCCCCCGGTGATGAAGAATGCCGTTTCGGACCTCCTCCGTCAGATTGAGCCCGCGCCTGTGCTTATTTCTTTTCTCCAGGAAATCCACAACACGGATGCTTTGGATGTTATGTTCAAAACCAGCAGGATGGATTTCGTCCAAAATGGCTTCACCGCAATGACCGAATGGCGTATGCCCTAAATCATGGCCCAAAGCAATGGCTTCCGTCAGATCTTCATTGAGACGCAGAGCCCGTGCAATTGTCCGTGAAATCTGAGAAACCTCCAGAGTATGAGTCAGCCTGGTCCGGTAATGATCCCCTTCAGGTGATAAAAATACCTGTGTTTTATCCTTCAGCCTTCGAAATGCCTTGGAGTGCACGATTCGGTCCCTGTCCCTTTGAAAAGCAGTACGTATGTTGCAATCCGGTTCCGGATGCTGACGCCCCTTGCTTTGATCCGCTTTTGCAGCATAGGCCGAAAGTCGTTCCCATTCCCAAGCCTCTGTATTTTCCCTTATGGTACGGTCCATGATCATGCACCTCCCCGATCGGACAGCGAAAGTCTGATGAGATTATACGGTATTAATTCAACAACATTCAGAGATTCCCTGCTGATTTTCATCTTTTATTCTTATCGAAAAAAATAATGCTCTGACAGGGATAGGAATCCCTGTCAGAGCGCGGTTCAAATATCTGATATTCAGCCCTTATTCCTTATTGCCGCCTGTGCAGCGGAGAGGCGGGCGATGGGCACACGGAAAGGCGAGCAGGACACGTACTCCAGGTCAATGCGATGACAGAAATCTATGGATTGCGGCTCCCCGCCATGCTCACCGCAGATACCAAGCTTGATATCAGGTCTGGTACTTCGTCCTTTTTCAACGGCCCATTTCATCAGGAGACCTACTCCTTCCTGGTCCAGTCGTTCAAACGGGTCTTTCTCGAATATCTCTTTCTTCTTGTAGGCATCCAGGAATTTTCCTGAATCATCCCGGGAGAAGCCCAATGTCATTTGTGTAAGGTCGTTAGTGCCAAAGGAGAAAAATTCCGCATGACCGGCAATCTTATCCGCCAGAAGCGCTGCTCTTGGCACCTCGTTCATGTTTCCTTCCTTGTTTTCCGTAGTGAAGGATTTATCTTCAATGACCTTTCGAGCGATATCATGAACCATTTTAACGAGTATCTCAAGTTCCTTCTCAAAACCGATGAGCGGGATCATTATTTCCGGCAGCACCGGTACATCCTTATCCTTTTGACAGATTGCCACGGCTTCAAAAATGGCCTGAATCTGCATTTCATATATTTCCGGGAAGGTGATGCCCAGGCGGCAGCCTCTATGGCCCAACATCGGGTTGAATTCCTTCAGATTCTCTACTATGATCTTCAAGGGTTGGAATTCCATCTTGAGGTCCTTGGCCAAGGTTTCGATATCCTCATCAGTTCCCGGCAAGAATTCATGAAGCGGGGGGTCCAACAGACGGACTGTCACAGGACGGCCCTTCATGGCTTCGAATATTCCGACAAAATCCTCCCGTTGACATGGAAGCAGCTTTGCCAGAGCAGTCCTGCGATCCTCTTCATTTTTAGCAACAATCATCTGCCGTACGCTTAAAACCCGTGATTCTTCAAAGAACATATGCTCAGTTCTGCATAGACCGATTCCTTCAGCTCCGAACTTGACTGCTGTTTCCGCATCATGAGGTGTGTCTGCATTGGCACGCACCTTAAGGCGACGGACCTCGTCTGCCCAGGTCATCAGCAGTCCGAAATTCCCCGAAAGCTCTACTTCGCGGGTTTTCAGTTTTCCCTCGTAGACGAAGCCGGTGTTGCCGTCAAGAGAAATCCAGTCCCCTTCATTGAACTCCTGCTCCCCGACCCTGAATACACCACGGACCTCATCTACCCGTATTTCACCGCATCCGGCTACACAGCATTTGCCCATACCTCGGGCAACGACAGCCGCATGGGAGGTGGTGCCTCCGCGGGATGTCAGGATTCCTTCCGCTCCGGCCATGCCTTCAATATCCTCCGGGGAAGTTTCCTGACGGACCAGGATTGTTTTGATCCCTTTTGCTTTGGCTGCTACTATCTTTTCCGGCGAGAAGTAAACCTGTCCGGAAGCAGCTCCGGGAGAAGCCGCAAGTCCTTTGGCAATCACGCGTGTGTTAGCCAGCTCGGTTTCATCGAATGTGGGATGCAGAAGCTGGTCGATCATTCCCGGCTCGATCCGCATGATGGCGGTTTCCTTATCAATCAGACCTTCATTCACCATATCCACAGCTGCGTTGACAGCTGCTGCTGCAGTCCGTTTTCCTGTTCGGGTCTGAAGCATGAACAGCTTGCCTTTTTCAATGGTGAACTCGATATCCTGCATATCCTTGTAATGCTGTTCAAGTGCATTGGCTACATCGACAAACTCCTTGTAGACATCAGGCATTATATCGGCAAGTTCGGAAATTGTTTTTGGTGTGCGAATTCCAGCTACAACATCCTCACCCTGCGCATTGATCAGGAATTCACCGTAAAGAGCCTTCTCACCTGTTGCAGGGTTGCGGGTGAACGCCACTCCGGTTCCAGAAGTGTCTCCCATGTTCCCGAATACCATGCTCTGCACATTTACAGCAGTACCCATTTTATGGGACATTTCATGGTTGTTGCGGTAAATGATCGCCCTTGGATTGTTCCATGATTCGAATACGGCCCGGATGGACAGCATCAGCTGCTCTTCGGGGTCCTGAGGGAAAGGCTTCCCGGTTCTCTTCTGGACCATCTGCTTGTAAATATCGATGACTTCAACGAGATGCTCCGCCTTAAGTTCCGTATCCACCTTGCATCCGTATTTTTCTTTGATCGTATCCATTATGCGGTCGAATTCGTATTTGTGGATTTCCAGAACCACATCACTGAACATCTGGATGAACCGACGGTAACTGTCATATGCAAACCGCTGATTACCGGTAAGGGCGATCAGCCCCTTGATTGTCTCATCGTTGAGCCCCAGGTTCAGGATCGTGTCCATCATACCAGGCATTGAAACAGCCGCGCCGCTTCGAACGGAGACCAGAAGAGGGTTCTCCAAAGAACCGAATCCTTTTCCGGTTGTTTCCTCCAGCCACTTCATATACTTGCGGATCTCAGTTTTAAGATCTTCGCTGATGACTTTCTGATCATCGTAATACTGGATGCTGGCTTCTGTGGTGATAGTGAATCCCTGGGGTACCGGCAGACCGATTTTCATCATTTCCGCCAAGTTCGAACCCTTACCGCCCAAAAGGGCTTTCATCTCCTTGCTGCCTTCATGAAATGCATAAACATATTTTTTCATAACCGTCACACTCCCCATTATTATTTATTCGCTTTCATCATTTCCAGAATTATATTGGCGGTCTCTTCAACAGCCTTGGAGGCTACATCGATGACCGGACATCCGACACGGCGCATTATTCCATCTGCATATTCCAATTCCTGCAGTATTCTTTCAAGGCTGGCATAATTGGCCGAATCGCTGAGTCCCAATGCTTTCAATCTTTCCTGACGGATTTCGTTGAGCTTGATAGGATTCGTTGTCAGTCCGATGATCTTCTTATTGCTGATCTCGTACAGCTCCTCCGGGACAGGCACCTCCGGCACCAGGGGTATGTTGGCTACCTTGACGTTCTTGTGGGCCAGGTACATGCTGAGAGGCGTCTTAGAGGTCCGCGATACACCGATGATCACGACATCCGCTTTCTTGACCCCTCTGGGATCCTTGCCATCATCATACTTAACAGCGAATTCCACCGCTTCAACCCGCTTGAAATAGTTTTCATCCAATCGGTGAATGATGCCGGCTTCACGCATGGGTTTTTCATGCAGGGTGTCTTCAAAGAAATTCAAAAGGGGCGACATGACATCGAAGCAAGGTACATTCAATGCTTCACATTGTTCTACGATTGCATCCCGGATCGGCTCCAGAACAATCGTGAATATCAATAGTGATTTATTTGTTGCTGCTTCAGCAACGACATCGATCACTGTCTGGACTGAATCAACATACGGGAATTTCCTGGTTTCATAAGTGACCGGCTTGAACTGCTCCGCAATAGCCCTGGCCAGATATTCGGCAGTTTCTCCGACTGAGTCGGAGAGGATATAGATGATATACGGCTCCTGCATAAAATGCCTCCCTATTCTTTACTTGCCCAGTTCTACGAAGAGTCTGGCCAGATTTGTCTTAGATATGCTCCCAATGATCCGATAGGCCGGTATTCCATCACGTTCCATGGTTTCAACTACCGGCAGGCAGTCAATCTGGTGCATGACGATTCTCCTGGCCGCTTCCAGGACCGATTCCTGTGCATAGGCAACAATGATATTGGGCATCCGGGTCATAATGACGCCAATCGGTATTTTTTGAATGTCCCGTCCGCCAATGGCGGCTTTAAGGAAATCATTACGGGAAGCCAAACCAGCCAGATATCCTTCTGAAAGAACGAATACCGTGCTGGCATCATCCAGAAAAAGAGCGACCAGAGCATCGTAGACAGAATCCTTCTCGTTGACAACCACCGGTAAGGATTTCACATCCCCTACCAGAAGCTCCCGCACATGTCTGCCGAAGGCTTCTTTAGGCGGAAATTCGTTAATACAATACCCCACCTTGGGCTTGGCAATCAAATTCCCGGAAAGACTTAACACACTGAGATCCGCTCGAAGTGCCGCCCTGCTTAAACCCAGGACCCCGGCGATTTCTTTGGATGCAATGGGTTGATGATCCTTCACGATGGAAATGATCTGTTTTTGTCTGTCAGTCAGCTCAATCAGTCTCACCTCCCGGATATATGAGTTTTATTAAATTATATGTGTTACACTATATAATCCGTTTTCATCATTCTACATGATTAATGCTGATATGAACAGTCAATTTTACTGGAATCTCTTGTATATTTTTCAAAACATAAACCATGCTGTTTCAAACTAGAATCAGGCTTAAACAGGTCAGAAAAAGGATCAGAATCCCAACACCCTGATGAAAGCTGTACCGCACGGTTTCAAATCTTTTAAGTCGTTCCTTATAAGGGAGGTATAAGAACCGATAGGCTGATGAGGTTGCAGCAATCATCAACAGATATTTTGCGACATCGTGCAGCAAATTACCGGAAACCGTAAAATGGACTTTCTCCGGAAGCCCGGAAAGCAGCAGAAGTTCAGCTGGATAGGACAGGATCACAAGCACCGCAACGAAGATCGGGGAAATTATCCTGTTATCAGCCGGACTGATAAAGTCAGGCTGATGCCCGAACAGGATAGTGGACAGCTTCACGAACGAGAGGATCGTCCCAGCATTGATAAGGAACAGCAGCGGCTCCGTATCGAAACCCATGAATGAACCACTGATCAAAGCCTTGCTTATGCTTCCGTTAAAAAATGGAGCTCCCGTAATCCCTAACATACCTACTGCCATTGATATGCCAAGCGCACGGTTTTGGTGGTACACACCCCGGATCCTGCCGATATGTCGTTCACCGGTGAGGGTGATGATGGTACCTGCGCAAAGAAACAACAGGCTTTTGAACAGGAAATGGTTGAAAATATGAAGAAGTGCCCCGATCTCCGATGTGGTCCCCGGGCTGCTGAGGCCGATTACGATGAGCCCCACCTGAGAAATGGTATGATAGGCCAGGATGCGCTTGATGTCTGTCTGAAGAAAGGCCATAACCGCACCATAGACGCCGCTGAATATCCCCAGCAGGAGAAGCAGCTCCCTGACTCCGGGAATGAAAAACAGAGCTCCTAACCGGATAAGAATGAATAGTCCTGATTTCACCACCAGTCCGCTTAGCAGCGCGGATATAGAGGCAGGCGCCGAGGCGTGAGCCAATGGAAGCCAACTGAATACAGGAAATATGGCTGATTTCAGGCAGAATGCAGAGAATATCAGTGCGATTGCCCATCGATATCCCGGATCATTGATGAATTGCGGTAATTGGTCCATCACCAAGGAGAGATTCAGGGTTCCGATACGCATATAAATGAAAATGATTCCCAATAGGAACAGCAGCATTGCAATACTGTTGTACAATAGATAGTAAAGGCCTGCCTTGACTGATATTCCGTCTTTCTTATAGGTGATAAGGATGCTGCATGTGATGGTGACGAATTCAATGAGCACGAACATTGAAAAAAGGTCATTCACCATAAAGAGAGCCAGCAATGCGCCCTGCAGCATCGAGAGGAAAAAAAGGAATTTGTGGTCGCCTCTGCGACTCCACCAAACGTACAGGTAGACATACCAGAACGCCAGGATGGTCATGAAAACAAACAGGACGCTGACCCTATCGATCCGAAATTCGATACCGGCTCTTGGGTTCCAATCTCCCGCTACAAAAAGAATTCCGCTCCCCGTCTGGAGAGCCGGTATTGCCAGCCAGATGAGAATTCCCGCTGCTCCCGTCAAAACAAGCTGCAGCAGGAAGAGTCCTCTGCTGAATGAGATGCGGTCGATCGCGTATATCAGGATTCCCATCACGATGGGAGCGAATATCAAGGCCAAAATAAGCAGCTGCATTCAATCCTCCCGTTCGAAAACATTTTTCCAATGAAGCGAACCGTAATAGTGAAATATTTTCACTGAAATCATCAGTGCCAAAGACGTTGTGGCGGCACCAATCACAATCGCAGTGATCATCAGTGCCTGCGGGAGAGGATCTATCATCTTTTCAACGCCTTCTCCCACAATGGGCAGCCCTGTTCCGCTCATTCCTGAGAAAAGCAGAAATAAAAGAACGACTGACGTCTGGACGACGTTGAGGAAGATGATGGATTTAACGAGGGTTTTCGAAAAAATCAGTCCGTAAATTCCCATCAAAGCAACAGTAAATGTGATAAAAAGCTGACTCATCAGGGATTCCCCTCCTCAATGAAGATGACCATGATACCACAAAGTCCCAAAGCAACCTTGAAACCGATCAGCAGATTCAGATAAATCATGCTGATCTCCATGAATAGGTGCATGGCACCTTTATCGAATAAGTCTCGCCCCAGTTTAAAAAACAGCATGCTGAGGATACCGCTGATGATCAGGGTGACGAAGAGACCTTTCTCCAACCGGATGATCCGTGAGAACGGTATGGGTCTGTTTTCGTTGATGAAATACACTACCAGGAATGCGGACGCCAGCACTACCCCGCCCTGAAAGCCGCCGCCGGATGAAAGATCGCCATTGACAATGATGAACAACCCAAAAAGAATGACGAAAGGAAGGATGACTCTGCAAATCATCTTTAGAAGATTAAAGGCCTTCATAAAATCACCTCATCGGATTTCCTCATCTTTTTTACCCATATAGAGTATTCCTGCTGTAACGACAAAGAGAATGGATGCCTCGAAAATCGAATCGAAGAGCCGGTAGTTCAGATAGATTCCAGTAAGGAGGTTCTTAGCTCCGGTTTCAGCATAGGTATTGACAATGTAGTAATCCGCACTTGCTTCATTGTAGGGCCCAGCCCCGATCACCACACGGACGAATACACCCATGAGAATCATGAATGCGATGATTATAACGGATTTTTCAATCCTCATATGTACTCACCCCCGAATCACTGAACCGGATCCGCTCATCCCGTCCCATGATTGTCTGAAGCTGAGGAATCATGAGATTTCGTCCATTCCCGATCAGGTGCAGTATTCCGGAACCTTCATCATAATCAGCCAGCATATCGATGTTTCCGGGTCTGAAAACCCCTTCCACGGCCGGTTTGAAACTGATAGGATGCGTGATCAGCCTGGGTTTGAGTTCATATAGTTCGCAGAACTCCTCCAAAAGCGCCAGGAATCGGATCAGCACTTCAGGGTCGCAGTAGGACTGAGTTTCCTCGCCCGCAAAAAAGGCCACGGTGAAGATGTTCTGCCGCATGATCGTGATGATGAATACCAAGGGGATGAATGCGCAGCCCACAGCTATTTCGGCCAGGGCAATGTCCGGAGCACTGTTGATGAGGTAGAGGCATGCCGCATCGAAAGAAAATAAAAAGAACAGGATAATCAAATTCGTATTATTTTCTTCACGGATCATAAGCCCTGTAAGGATCACCAGGAGTATGCACAGCAGGATTGACAGGACCATCTCATGCCCTCCTTTCATGGGGTACGCCGTTACGTTTGGCAGAACTGGCTATGATCTGGCTGTTTACGGGATTGGTCAGGAGATAGAACACCATGATGACCATCAGCTTCAGAGTCATCATGGAAAATCCTGTACGTATCATCATTGCCAGTGTCAGAGTGATGATTGCGACAGAATCGATTTTACTGCTGTTCAGGATTCGGCTGTATACGCCCTTGAACCTTAGTAAGCCGGTAAGACCAGCCATTAAAAAAAACCAGGAGAGCACCAGCAGGATATTGGAAATCATTTGAGCCGCCCTCCTCTCAGTATGAACCTGGAAAGCATACTGACTGACAGAAAACCGATGATGCTGTAGGTCATCGCAATATCCAGCATTATATTGGATTTTGTAAGCACGGAGAACACGATTATCAGCATGGCCAGTTTCAGTGTCATAAGATTCAGTGTTATGAGCCTGTCCCAGACAGTTGGGCCCTTAATGAGGAAAGCAACCAGGATCAGGACCGAGATTCCAAGAATGACCAGTGTTGTCTCAAGCATGCTCCACCTCCTGAAATGAAGGGATCCTTGGGTTAACAAAAGGCTTTTGAAGATGCTCTGCCATCAGCACCAGATCCAGAGGGCACTGATTGGGCATGTTCCCATAAAACAGAACAGTCAGGATCTTATGATCCGCTTCCAGTGTCACCGTTCCAGGCGTCAGGGTGATTGCATTGGCTATCAGCGTGACAATCAGTTCCTCCTCCACTGCCAATTGAAGCCGGCAAATTGCAGTTTCTCCGTTGCCTTCTATGATCCTGCGCAGATGCGGAAGTGTTGAGAGCAGAATCTCAGACAGCATGACCGAGCCAAAATACAGGAGCTTCCTAAGAGGAATCCAGTTAACACGATCCGCTCCTGAATTCCGAAGGGTCCAGTTATAGATCACGATGGCCAGCATACTGCTCAAAATTCCAGTGATCAGCTGCCGTAATGTTGTCTCGCCCGCAAGGATGATCCAAAAGATCAGGAGCATTAAAAACAGCCGGAGTTCTCTCCTCAGCACGTTCATTCTCAGCCCTCCTTTTGCCGCTCGAGTCATCATTCGGATGTTTCTATGCCCCTTCATACCCTTAAAAGACCATAACGATGCATTACAATTCCGTTTTATCGAACACTTTTATCGATATTGTCAGAAAACCCTTGCGTAAACTCGATCGTATTAGGTATAATTATTTAATGTAGAGGGAGTAACAGTCTGACCGGAGATCATTTCACCGTTCAGAATACAAGTCGTCAATACGGCAGCCACGCTGCCCGATTTGTAGTGAAATTGTGAGACTCTGCACCAACTAACAGGTGCAGGGTCTCTTTTATTTGTGACTGCCCTGTAAAACGAAAGGAGAACTGCATGAATCAACAAAAAAATCCCCACATGTTAACCCCTGATGAGGCGCTGGCTGCATTTGGTTCCCGCCGAGAAGGACTAACAGAAAACGAAATTGCCGAACGCTTGACGCTTCATGGCCGCAATGAACTTGCTGAAGAAAAGAAAGACACGCTGCTGAAACGATTCATGAACCAGTTCAAGGACCTGATGATCATCATCCTGGTCGTAGCCGCTGTAATTTCCGGTATGCTGGGTGAACTCAGTGACACCCTGATCATCCTGATCGTCGTCATCGTCAACGCTGTAATCGGTGTTGCTCAGGAATACAAGGCTGAAAAAGCTTTGGATGCCCTTAAAAAAATGTCATTACCGATTACGAAGGTGCGCAGAGCCGGGCAGGTTGAACAAATTGCCAGCGCAGAACTCGTTCCTGGGGATATCGTGATACTGGATGCAGGGGACTTTGTACCGGCTGATCTTCGTCTCATCACCGCTTCCAGTCTTAAGATTGAAGAGGCGGCTCTGACCGGTGAATCCGTTCCGACTGAAAAGCACATTGATGCGCTCGATCAACCGGATATGGTCATCAATGACATGCGGAACATGGCATTCTCAAGCAGTTATGTTGTCTATGGCCGCGCAGAAGGTATGGTGGCTTACACTGGAATGGATACAGAGGTCGGAAAAATCGCATCTCTTCTCATGGCTCAGGAGGACGAACAGACACCTCTTCAGAAGAAACTCCATGAAACCAGCAAACTGATCACATGGGCTATCCTCGCCATTGCAGTGATCACCTTCATCGTAGGTATTTCCAGAGGCCGAACCATGATGGACATGCTGCTCATTTCCATCAGTTTAGCCGTTGCAGCCATTCCTGAAGGCCTTCCTGCCATCATCACCATCGTCCTGGCCTTGGGTGTCCAGACCATGGCCAAGGAAAATGCCATCATCCGCAAGCTTTCTGCTGTCGAAACCCTGGGCTGTACCGAGATCATCTGTACGGATAAGACCGGTACGCTGACGCAAAACCGTATGACTGTCACGGAAATTTACGTGAATAATACTCAGATTCCGCTGGAGGAATTCACTGCCTCCTCGGATAAGACCTCCCTTCGTTTCACCGATGCCGCAGTCCTATGCAACGACTCCAAGCTGAATATGACCGGTGACAGTCCTTCTGTCATGGGCGATCCGACAGAAAACGCTCTGATTTATATGGGCCTCGCTTTGGGAGTCGATAAAAACACCCTTGAAACCGCAACCCCACGAACCTTCGATCTCCCCTTCGACTCTGAGCGTAAGATGATGTCGGTAGTTAACACGTGGGAAGATGGGAGCTATGCTGTTGTCAAAGGAGCACCGGATATTCTTCTGACACGCTGCTCACATATGGAAGTTCATGGTGAAAAGCTGCCAATGACCCCGGATGCCGTTCAGACGATACATAAGGCTAACAGCATGATGGCCAGTCAGGCTTTACGGATTCTGGCCATAGCTTATAAACCGGTCTCCGATTCTCCCGCCCCCGATACTCTGGAGGAGAACCTTACATTCCTGGGCCTGGTCGGTATGATCGATCCGCCTCGTGAAGAAGTCAAGGACGCAGTGGCCAATACAAAGAAAGCAGGTATCCGAACGGTGATGATCACCGGAGATCATCGTGATACGGCCTTTGCGATCGCTAAACAGCTGGGTATTGCCGAGCATGAGGATCAGGTCATCACTGGTTCAGAACTCAATGCCATGTCCGATGAGGATTTCAGTGAGATGGTTGAACATTACCGGGTTTATGCACGAGTCAGCCCGGAACACAAGCTTAAAATTGTCAGGGCCTGGAAGCACAAAGGCAAGATTGTAGCGATGACCGGAGATGGTGTCAATGATGCTCCCGCTCTGAAAATTTCAGATATCGGTATCGGCATGGGTATCACCGGAACCGACGTGACAAAAAGCGTCTCCAATATGGTGCTTGCAGATGACAACTTTGCCACGATCGTTGTTGCCGTTGAGGAAGGCCGACGGATTTACTCAAATATCACCAAGGCCATTCAGTTCCTGCTTTCCTGTAACCTGGGGGAAGTCATCACCGTTTTTGTCGCAACACTGATGGGATGGCAGGCGCTACTGCCAATCCATATCCTCTGGATCAATCTGGTTACCGACACATTGCCGGCATTGGCGCTGGGTGTGGACCAAACCAAGCTCTCCTCAATGAACAAGAAGCCCCGCAAACCTGAAACAAATCTGTTTGCAGGCCGTGTGGGAACCAGCATCATCTACCAGGGTATATTGGAAGGGGTTATCACACTGGCCGTTTATGCATACGCCATGAACCAGTATGACAGCTTGGTGGCCACCACCATGTGTTTTGCTACCCTAGGTTTCATCCAGCTGACCCATTCCATGAACGTCCGTTCCAACACCGAGAGCATTTTCAAACTGGGTATCTTTACAAACAAGGCACTGCTAGGTGCAATCGCGGTCAGCGCATTCCTGCAGGGTATGGTCATCTTCATCCCCGGCCTTCGGGAATTCTTCAAAGTGGCCGTACTTAACGGCGAACAGTGGCTGATCGTACTGGGAGCCGCGCTTTCCATCAATGTGATCGTTGAACTGGTGAAGTTTGTGATCCGAAAAACTGCTAAAGTGTAACCGATGATGAAAGAACCCTCTGATCCGCTTCATTCACGGACCAGAGGGTTCTTTTTTCATGCCACAGTCTGCCATACCAGCTTGACTATCAACAACAGTGCAATGGTAATGAAAATCGGCTTAATGACTTTCGCTCCATTGGTGATGGCGATATGCGTCCCCACCCATGCGCCTAAAATCATTGACAGAGCCATGG
>CAZEHS010000057.1:0-20356 GCA_964511875.1 uncultured Peptostreptococcaceae bacterium | reverse complement strand
ACCTGGCTTTGGCGGGACTCTTCATCGGTATGATTCCCATCATCATCTTTTACTTCGTGGCTCAGAAGCACATTGTCAAAGGGATTACCCAGGGATCCATCAAGTAGGTGCGACTATGAACAAAACTGCGACTATACGGCGATATCGCTTTGGAACCCCTTTCCCGACAGATGGGGCGGTTCTGGACTTTCCCCTGTCCATCGGAAGCCCTGCGCCCTTTGAAATGATTGTTACAGCAGCTGAAACAAAACTGTCCTGCATTCTTGGGGACGGTGACCAGGTCTTAGGGCTGGGACAGGCCGTAGGCCCCCAGAACAGGCGTGGGCGCATCTTCGAAAACTGGTGCAGCGATGAGCCGCACCACACGCCGGAGGTGAAATCCCTGTATGGCGCCCATCCCTATGTGATTGTAGAAGGTGATGCTCCATATCTCTTGTGGATTGATTTCCCAGGTCATATACGATTCGATGTTGGGCACACAGCCCGGAACCGGATGGAAATCACACTCTCGGGTATTGATTTCGATATGTGGATTTTTGACGGCGCCCCCTTGGAAGGACTGGTAAAGGCCTTCAGAAAAGTCATTGGCAAACCGTACATCCCTCCTAAATGGGGACTAGGTTACCAGCAGTGCCGCTGGAGCTATGTGGATCATCTTCAGGTACGGGAAGTGGCGCAGCTGTTCCAGGACAATCAGCTTCCTCTGGATGCCATCTATCTGGACATCGACTATATGGAAAACTATAAGGACTTCACGGTCGATTCCACAGCATTTCCCGAAATCGGTTCCTTTGTGAAGGAAATGAAGGATAAGGGTTTAAGGCTGGTTCCGATCATCGATGCCGGGGTTAAGATCGAACCGGGCTACCCCGTGTATGAGGACGGAGTCCGGCAGGGCATGTTTTGTACTGATGAAGCAGGTAAACCGTTCATAGCTGCGGTATGGCCTGGAAAGGTTCACTTTCCCGACTTTATGAATCCGGAAGCCCGGAGGTGGTTTGGCAGCTGGTATCGTGTCCTTTTGGATCTTGGGTTTGAAGGTTTTTGGAATGATATGAACGAACCGGCGATCTTTTACACAGAGGCCGGTCTTGAAGCAGCTTTGGATCTTGCGGAACAGTGCCGGGGGAAAAACCTGGATATCCACGGATTTTTCAATCTCAAGCATACCTTCGAAACAATAGATAACAGGAAGGCCGATTATCAGGCCATGCATCACCGTATTTCAGGAAAACTGATGAATCATGACGCCATCCATAACCTCTATGGCATGAATATGACCCGGGCGGCTGCGGAAGGCTTTGTTGAATACGACAGAGGCAAGCGCATCCTGTTATTTTCCAGAGCCTCTGCGATCGGGGCGCACCGGTGGGGCGGCATTTGGACAGGGGACAACCATGCATGGTGGGAGCATCTGCTGATGAATGTCCGGATGATGCCTTCTCTTAACTACTGCGGATACCTTTACAGCGGTGCGGATACCGGCGGATTTTCCGGAGATACCTCCCCGGAGCTCCTTATCAGATGGTTCCAGTTCTCACTGTTCACCCCTCTGTTCAGGAACCACGCAGCCATAGGAACGCGGCGTCAGGAGCCTTACGCTTACGATGAGGAGACGATTGGGATCCTTCGGAACACCTTGTTGCTGCGTTATGCCTTAATTCCCTGGCTCTATTCCGAAACTCTGAAAGCGGCAGATTCAGATGACCCGCTCTTCAAACCGCTGGTATGGGACTACAAGGATTCGCGGTCCCGGGAGACGGATGATCAGCTCCTCCTGGGAGAATCTCTGATGGTTGCACCTGTCGTTCAGCCGGGAGTGAGAGGCAGGTTGGTATGGCTTCCGGAACCGATGGCCCTATGGAGAGCTTCCAGCTGGGAAGGCCAACACTGGACAATCTGTCCTGCTGGAGATCACTATATCGAACTTAAGCTGAGTGAGACCCCGATATTTCTGAGGCCGGACACGATGATTGTCACCACAGTTCCGGCGGACCGGGTGGAGCGAATTTCCATCAAGCGTCTGACGGTTACTGTCTACCTGAAAAATCATGCTGAACATATTCTGGTGGACGATGATGGAATCTCCATGCCGCGTGAGAACGCCAACCCTTCACAGCTTCATTTGAAAGCAACAAGGCGTGATGATCACCTGTTCCTTGAAGCGATTGAGACTGGGCAGCGACGGGTGGAAGAAGTCAAGTGGCGGATTATCAGCGAAAACAGTATAGTAGAAGAAAGAATAACAGCGGTTAATCGATGATAGGAGGTCCATTATGCCCAGAACCAGCGGTATACTGCTGCATATCACATCGTTGCCAGGCCCTTATGGTATTGGGACGATGGGTAGTGAAGCGGAGAAATTCATCAAATTCCTTAAGCGTTCCGGACAATCATGGTGGCAGATACTGCCCCTTGGACCTACAGGCTTCGGGAATTCCCCTTATCAGGCCTACAGCACATTCGCGGGTAATCCCAACCTCATTGATCTGAACGAACTGGTCGAGGAAGGTTTTCTGAAAGTAAAAGAGCTTGAAAAACTGAATTTTGGCCTGAACCCATCAAAAGTGGATTTTCCCAAACTCGAGATAGCCAAGCAGAAGGCTCTTCGCATTGCATTCCGGCGCAGTCGCTGGCGGCTTAACCGGCATATGCGGGCATTCAAAGAGCGCGAAAAAAAATGGCTGAGGGATTACGCCCTGTTCATGGCTCTGAAAACCGAGTTCAAGTGGACATCCTGGCAAACATGGCCGGAAGATATCCGGACCAGGGAGCCCCATGCACTGGAAGCAATGGAGAAGAAGCTGAAGCGGGAAATCGACTACTGGATTTTTATCCAGTACATATTCGACATTCAGTGGACCCGAACACGGAAGTTTGCGGCTGAAAATGATGTATCCATCATTGGGGACGTACCTATCTATGTATCAACCGATAGTGCCGATACCTGGGCTTCCCCCGAGCTTTTCCTCCTGGATGAGCATCGGTACCCTGTAGTGGTGGCAGGATGCCCGCCTGATGGTTTCTGTGACGGCGGACAGCTATGGGGCAATCCCGTCTATGACTGGGCTGCTCATGAGGCATCCGGATATGCCTGGTGGATCGAGAGGGTCCGTCGTCATGCCGAACTTTTCGACAAGACTCGGGTCGATCATTTCAGGGGGTTCGAATCATACTGGGAAATTCCTGCTGGAGATACGACAGCGGTGAACGGCCGGTGGGTGAAAGGGCCTGGCATGAAGCTCTTTGAAGCTATTGAACATAAAATCGGAAAGCTGGATCTTGTCGCTGAAGATCTTGGTTTTTTAACGGAAGAGGTCCACGGCTTCAGAACAATTTCCGGATTTCCTGGAATGAAAGTGCTGCAGTTCGCATTTGATGTACGGGAGGAAAGCGACTACCTGACCCATCTTTACGAAAAGCACTGTGTTGTCTATACAGGAACCCATGATAACAACACAGTTAGAGGCTGGCTTGATACCGTGCAGGTGTCAGATATGATCCATGCCTGCCGATATTTGAACCTCACCAGGGAGGAAGGCCTGAATTGGGGATTTATCAGGGGAGCCTGGAGCTCTGTTGGAAACCTGGCCATAGCCCAAATGCAGGATTTTCTCGATTTGGGCAGTGAGGCACGCATGAATGTCCCTTCTACGGTGGGGGATCACAACTGGAGCTGGAGGATGCTTCCCGGTCAACTTACGGACGAGTTGGCTGATAGGATCTACCAGATGACAAAACTCTATGGGAGGATCAAAAAGCATGTTCAATGAGGCGGCATTCAAAGAAACCCTGGAGAAATTCGCCCGGAGCGAATACGGCATGGAACTTAATGAGCTGTCACCGGAGGAACTCTATCCGGTGATTGGAAAGTCTGTGATGGAACAGACTGCAGTGAGATGGAGCGCGAGCCGCAAAGCTCAGGAAAAATCCAAACAGGCCTATTACCTGTCGGCAGAATTCCTTATGGGTCGTGCACTAGGGAACAATCTGCTTAATCTGGGGCTTGAAGGCAAGGTAGGTAAAGTATTGAATGAATTAGGGCTGTCCCTATCCGCAATTGAAGCCGCTGAAGAGGATGCCGGCCTGGGGAACGGCGGATTGGGACGTTTGGCAGCTTGTTTTCTGGATTCCGCCGCCACTCACGATTTGCCCCTCCATGGTTATGGGATCCGTTATGAGTACGGCATGTTCAGACAATCGTTCATTAATGATTGTCAGGTCGAAGCCGCTGATAACTGGCTGAAGCATGGGGATCCATGGTCTGTGCGGAGATATGGGGAGGCAGTCCCGATTAATTTTGCCGACTCATCAGTTCTGGCTGTCCCCTATGATACGCCGGTGATCGGATATGGGACCAACACAGTGAACACTCTGCGGCTTTGGAGGGCAGAACCCTTGGAATCTTTCGATTTCAATCGGTTCAATTCTCAGGATTACGATCAGGCAGTCCAGGAGAAGAACCGGGCCGAGGATATTTCTCGTGTACTTTATCCGAACGATAGCCGAATCGAAGGGAAAATCCTCAGACTTAAGCAGCAGTACTTTTTCGTGTCGGCATCTCTTCAGGATCTCGTCCGAAAATACAAGGCGCGTAAAAAGCCGGACTGGTCCAAATTCGCCCAGTTCCATGCTGTTCAGCTCAATGATACCCACCCTGCCATAGCAGTGGCAGAACTGATGCGCCTTCTTACTACAGAAGCCGGACTCTCCTGGGAAACTGCATGGACCACCGGTGTTGCGACTTTGGCATACACCAATCACACCATCATGGCAGAAGCGCTGGAACAGTGGGATCATGAGCTCTACCGCTCCGTACTGCCGGAAATCGTCGGCATCATTGAAAAAATCGATGAACAGCTGAAATCGGACCTTGAATTAAAGAACATACCTGAAAACAAACTCAATGCCTATCATATCGTTGAAAACGGGCGGATCCACATGGCAAATCTGGCCATCTACGGCACGCATGCCACTAACGGAGTTGCGGCTCTGCACACTGACATTCTGAAAAACCGGGAGCTCAATCACTGGCATACGTTCTACCCAACCCGTTTCCAGAACAAAACCAACGGCATCACGCAGCGTCGCTGGCTGGCCATGAGTAATCCGGAGCTTTCCGCACTGATTACCGAACTTCTGGGATCGAACCTGTGGATCAGGGAACTCGATGAACTTAAGGGACTTGAGAAGTTTGCCGATGATCAGCAGGTCATGGAGCGGTTCATTGCCATCAAGAAGCTCAAAAAACAACAGCTCTCTGATTTCATATATAAAAAGGAAGGTGTTCGCCTCGACCCGGATTCACTTTTCGATATCCAGATAAAACGTCTTCATGAATACAAACGGCAGCTCCTCAATGCACTCCATATTGTGGATCTTTACTACCGCATAAAGGAAAACCCTGCAGCCTCCATGGTGCCGCAAACTTTCATTTTCGGTGCCAAAGCAGCTCCGGGTTATGACCGGGCCAAGGCCATCATGCGCTATATCAACCAAATAGCGAGACTCATCGCTCAGGACCCTGATATGGATGGGAAGCTGAAGGTTCACTTTGTTGAGAATTATAATGTCTCGTATGGAGAATTGCTCTTTCCGGCAGCGGATCTTTCGGAGCAGATCTCAACTGCGGGAACTGAAGCCTCAGGCACCGGGAATATGAAGTTCATGCTCAATGGCACACCGACACTTGGAACTTATGATGGTGCCAACGTGGAAATAGTCGAACATGCTGGATTTGAAAACAATTTCATCTTCGGAGCCCGGGTCGATGACCTTGAGGCTATCAAGCACAGCTATGACCCTAAAGTGCTTTATCGAAAGGTTCCTGGTCTGAAAAGGGCAATGGATACCCTGATTGACATCACCTTTGACGATGGGGAAAGCGGACAGTTCAGAGAGCTCTATACTGCCATTCTCAAGGGCGCTTCCTGGCACAAGCCGGATCATTACTATATCATGCAGGATTTCGCAGCCTACCGGGAAGCCCATGACTTAGCGTGTGCCCAGTGGCAGGACAAAATCGGCTGGGCGCGCAAATCCTGGATGAATCTGGCTAATGCGGGTTCCTTCAGCAGTGATCGGACTATCCGTCAGTATTCGGATGAAATCTGGAATTTGAAGCCTGTAAAGGTAAAAAAGTAGCGATTTGGCTACAGTTAAGCGGATTAACGGGTCGCAACCAACGAGCGATGTAGAAAATATTCTACATAAAACTCGGATTTTATGGAATATCTGTTTGTCAGCACGAAATGTGTAGAAATTAATATACACATATCTGGAAGTCAAAATAAAGCATGAGACGATACCCGCTGTTTTCAGTGAGTGCGGCTCATGCTTTGTTTTGGCATGAGGATTGCAATATAGTAGTGGTGAGAACAATCTGGAGGTATGAACATGAATAAACTTATTTCTATCGATGAAGCAGTTGATAAGATTAAAGACGGCATGACAATCATGATCGGCGGATTCATGGGTGTAGGGTCACCGGAAAGAATCATAGATGCATTGGTTGCTAAGGGTGTCAAAGACCTTACCATCATCGCCAATGATACTTCATTCGTAGACAAAGGCTTAGGTAAGCTTATCGTTACGAAACAGGCAAGTAGAGTGATAGTATCCCATATAGGCACGAATAAGGAAACTGGCCGTCAAATGACAGCAGGAGAGCTAGATGTCGAACTCGTACCTCAGGGCACCCTGGCAGAACAGGTGCGCTCAGGCGGAGCGGGTCTTGGCGGAGTACTGACACCGATCGGGATCGGCACCATAGTGGAAGTGGGCAAACAGAAGATTACAGTTCAGGGCAAGGAATACCTTCTGTTCGAACCCATCCGTGCGGACGTGGCACTGCTCAGCGGATCCATCGTTGATAAGAAGGGGAATGTCTTCTATGGCAAGGCTACCCGGAATTTCAATCCCTTGATGGCCACCGCAGCTGATCTGGTAATCTGTGAAGCCCAGAAAATCGTTCCGGTAGGAGAACTGGATCCCCATATGGTCATGACACCCGGTATTTTAGTAAACTATGTCGTAGGGGGAGAAAAATAATGGATGCGAATCAAGCCAAGGAAGTCATCGCAAGACGGGTTGCCCAGGAATTCAAGGATGGAGATGCTGTGAATCTCGGCATCGGTCTGCCGACAATGGTTGCCAATTATCTGCCTGAAGGCATGGATATAATGCTTCATTCTGAAAACGGGTTTATTGGTGTTGGTCCTGTGCCCGCTTCCGGAGAAGAAGACTGGGAGCTCGTGAATGCCGGGGGAATGCCGGTGTCCATCGTTCCTGGAGGCATGTATTTTGATAGCGCCATGTCCTTTGTCATCATTCGGGGCGGTCATCTCCAGGCAACGGTTCTGGGAGCGCTGCAAGTGGATGAGAAGGGGAATCTGGCTAACTGGATGGTTCCCGGTGTCATGGTGCCCGGTATGGGGGGTGCAATGGATCTGGTCGGAGGCGCTAAACGGGTCATCATCGCCATGAATCATACAGCCAAAGGTGAAAAGAAGATATTGAAATCATGTACATTGCCACTGACAGCTGCAGGGAAAGTGAGCCTGATCGTCACCGAAATGGCAGTTATCGAGGTGACACCTGATGGTTTGTTGCTCAAAGAAGTGCACCCGGAATTTACAATTGAAGAGGTAATTGCAGCAACAGAAGCCACTCTGATCATTCCTGCTGATATAAAAGCCATGGCAGTGGAATGCCCATCACAGCAGGTAATCGGATAGAGTCAAGTATGCAGGAAATATTGACATAACTTAGCAGGCTAGAGATTGCATGTGGGGCGGTTGGCGTAACAGTCAGCCGATGTAAATCTTTTCCTATAAAACAAGGAGGAAAAAATTATGCGTGAAGTAGTCATTGCAAGTGCAGTCAGAACACCAGTAGGTTCATTTGGTGGCTCATTGAAGGATGTTCATCCAGCAGATCTGGGGGCGCATGTCATTAAAGCCGCTTTGCAGCGGGCTGGAGTTGCACCTGAGCAAGTGGATGAAGTCATCATGGGCTGTGTGCTCACAGCGGGATACGGACAGGGCATCGCTCGTCAGGCTTCCATCAAGGCCGGCGTTCCTCAGGAAGTACCAGCTTGGACACTGAACATGATCTGCGGGTCCGGCCTAAAATCCGTATCCATGGCTGCTGCCCTGATCAAAGCCGGTGAAGCGGATATCGTTGTGGCTGGCGGTACGGAAAATATGAGCATGGCTCCATATGTAATGAAAAATGCACGTTGGGGAGTCCGAATGGGTGATGACAAGATCATCGACACCATGGTTTATGATGGACTGACAGAAGTATTCAACAACTACCATATGGGCGTCACCGCTGAGAATATCAACGAACAGTGGGGCATCACCCGTGAAGATCAGGATGCTTTCGCTGGCAGAAGCCAGCAGTTGGCTTCAAAAGCTGTATCAGACGGCCGTTTTGACGATGAGATCGAACCGGTGATGATTCCTCAGCGTAAAGGGGAACCCATCGCTTTTGCAAGAGATGAATATCCAAAAGCAGGAACCACTGCAGAGTCACTGGCTAAGCTTCGTCCAGCCTTCAAAAAAGACGGTTCCGTTACTGCCGGTAACGCGTCCGGTATCAACGACGGTGCAGCGGCGCTGGTTATCATGAGCAGAGAAAAAGCTGACGAGCTCGGCATCGTACCTTTGGCTGTAATAGCTGCCCACGCATCCGCCGGGGTAGACCCTAAAGTCATGGGTATCGGTCCGGTTCCGGCTACTCTTAAAGCACTTAAATCAGCCGGCCTTACCATCGATCAGCTTGACCTTATCGAAGCAAACGAAGCTTTCGCCGCGCAAGCTCTTGCAGTAGGCCGCGAGCTGAACTTCAACCTTGATAAAGTCAACGTCAACGGCGGCGCAATCGCCATCGGACATCCAATCGGGGCATCCGGCGCAAGGATCCTGGTTTCCCTGCTGCATGAGATGAAAAAGCGTGATTCCAAGACTGGATTGGCTACACTGTGCATCGGCGGCGGTATGGGTCAAGCGGTTATTGTTAAGCGATAGGGATATTAGAATATAAGCAATCCAATGAATAATGGCCTGGCAATGGACAAGGATGTCTATTGCCAGGCTTGTTTTTTGTACTCTCCCTCCTTGGTTGCAAAATACGTAAAATAATTAATGTAAAACGATAAATATTTGTTGCGTTACGTTAATTGTCGTGCTACAATGAAAAAAACGGAGGTGTTATGATGAAAGTATTCGATAAGTACAAGAAAGTCAGCCCACTCCTGTTTATTTATCAAGCAGGTTTGGCGGTTGCAATGCTTTGGACAGTTGCTGGCATTACTATTTCTATTCTCAATATGTTGTCACTGATTCCAGCAGAAATTTTAACGCTCGATTGGGTAAATCTGTTCATGCCAAGTATCAGGCTATCGATTGGTTCGATAATTTTTCCGGTTGATATACAAACACATTATACGCCTCAAATCCTCTTGTATATCAGTCTTTCAAACCTGCCAATCTTGGTGCTGCTATTTTATTCCTGTTTCCAACTTAAAAAGGTGTTTAAAAACTTCGAGGTTGAAAACGCACCGTTTGCAAAGGTTAATGCGATTTCGTTCAAGAATATCGGTATTGCAGTTGTTTTTACAGTTGTCATTCAGTTTGCAATTGATTTCGGATACGGCGCGTTTCTTTCTTTAATCATCAATACCTACGAGCGAACATCTTCGGAGTTGACGGGTATAATGATCAATATTCCAATGATCTTTACAGGCGTTCTTGTTGCTTCGATTTTTTTCGGCTTGGCGGTTATGTTTTCAAAAGGCGTTGAACTTAAAGAAGACAACGATTCCATAGTATAAAGGCGGCATAAGATGATAATTGTACGATTGGATCGTATCATGGCAGATCGGAAAATTTCGTTAAAAGAATTGTCGGAAAGAGCTGGGATCACAAACGTGAATCTGTCTTTGATAAAAACAGGTAAAGTTAAGGGAATTAGATTCGGAACGATGAGCAAGCTGTGCCAAATCTTAAAATGCCAGCCAGGAGATTTGTTCGAGTATGTGGATGATGGGAATGATGACTAGAAAAACGCCAACCGGGCTAATGCACGATTGGCGTTTGTTTGGTTGGCTGCTATTTCATTCTTTGATTTCAGGCACTTCTTTCTCCCATTCAGCGACGCATTCAGCGAATTCATTCTTCATAACTGGTATCCGTGTTCCAACCGCACCGCAGTGCAGGCACTTGTCATTTTTAAAGCCCTGGGCTGAGCATTTTGCCGCGAATTCCTGATCACATCCATAATTGCCGCATTCAACGCATCTGAACACCGGATTTTTACAGAGATGTTCCTCTTTATTGCCTGCGCAGGTGGCGATATTTGCTTTCTCTGCATCCGTCATATCCATATTACGTTTCCGGCTCCTATTGGCTCTCCTTAACCATTGTTTGTTGTTAGGCAGTACCTTTGGCATATAATCACTCCTTTTTAGGATTGATCCGCGAATCTTTTCTTCCCTTTGTTAATACCCACAGGGGGATTTTTCAAACAGAAGATGGAGTGAAGATGTGCATACGACCATTCATACCGGCTTTCTATGCTTGAGAAGGAAAACGCCTCAAAAATTCTTCATACCCGCGATTTCGAAGACCGCATGCCGGGCAATTGCCGCAGCCTGAGCCAGGGATGCCATTGTAGCAGGTGAGGGTGTCTTTTCGGATTATATCCAGAACGCCCAGGTCGTCTGCCAGCTTCCAGGTATCCGCCTTATCAATCCACATCAAAGGGGTGTGGATGACGAATTCATGGTCCATCGCCAAGTTAAGGGTGACGTTGGTGGATTTGATGAAAACATCCCTGCAATCAGGATAACCGCTGAAATCGCTTTGGGAAACACCGGTGACGATATGCCGAAGTCCCTGGACCTTGGCATGGATCGCAGCGAAGGTGAGAAAAAGCAGATTGCGCCCTTCAACAAAGGTATTGGGAACATTACCCGAAGCAGCCTGTGTCTCAACCTTGATATCGGCGCGGGTCAGTGCATTAGGGGCTAACTGATTGAGCAGGGCCATATCCATGATCTGATGATTGAAGCCGTGTCTGTCAGCAAGGGTCTTAGCAATTTCCAGTTCAAGGCTGTGACGTTGACCATAATTGAAGGACAGGGTGTATACCTGTCGAAAATGTTTCTGTGCCCAGAAAAGGCAGGTTGTGCTATCCTGACCGCCGCTGAATACGACGAGTGCGTCTTCGTTTTTGAACATGCTCATACCCCCTTCTCCTCAGGGTTCCAGATATATTTGTGCAGCTGCAGCTGAAGCCTTACCCGGTTCAGCTTTTTTTCTTTCATGAAATCAACAATTTCGCGTGGATCAAGTGATCCGGCAACAGGACTGATGTACACTTGAGTCCGGTCTGCCAGGCGGTACTGATCAATGATCTGGGAAGCACGTTCCAGATCATTGCGGGAGGATGCCACGAATTTCACCACATCCTGCCGTCCCAGTTGTTCCAGATTGCTTAAACACATATGAGACTCCATGCCGCTGTCGGGAAGCTTGTAGTCCATCGTAAAGGTCAGATGGTCATCGGTGGGGGTTCGCAGGTTCAGAAGTTCATCCAGCGGCAGGGAGCCATTCGTTTCGATTTCAACTGAATTGCCCTGGGTTGTCAGTCTGCGGATCAGCTCGTGGAGCCGTTTCTGCAAAAGAGGTTCACCGCCTGTCAGGGTGATATTGGTGATGCCGTTGGCTTCGGCATCGGATACGATTCGTGAGACCTCAAGAAATTCCAGTGCGCTGTCCGGAGCCTGGGACCACGGGGTATCACAATACACGCACTTCAGGTTACAGCTGGCGAAGCGTATGAACTGGCACAGCTCGCCAGCTTTGCGGCCTTCGCCGTTGATGCTGATAAAGCGTTCTGCTATAGGCATCTTCATCGGATTGTTTCTCCTTATGCCCCGGTGTATGCGGCGGCGTTATTGGGGGTTTCGTAAACGGTAAGGCAACTGACTTGAAAGCCTTGGAGTGTCATGGCATCAAACAGGTATTTGGCCATGTTTTCCGCTGTTGGTGTGAAGGGGAGCGGAAGCAATGAGAAGCCTTCATCATTGAGAGCGGATAGAGTAAGGGGCTTTAAAGCTCCATCCTCGTATATCAGCTGATGGTCCAGGGTATCAACCAGCCCTTTCAGGGCTCCTTTAAGCGTGCTGAAATCTATAAGCATGCCCCGTTCAGGCCCTTGATTCTGAAGTGTTTCCGCCTGGATCTCGCAGACGACACGCCATCGGTGCCCATGGATATTGGCACATTTACCGGGATAGCCCTGAAGAAAATGAGCACTGTCAAATTCTGCTTCAGTTATAAGTTTATACATAATTGCTTCCTTTCGTAGTAAAAACTGAATTATAGGACACTGAAAAGAATTGGAACCACCGAATTCACCGGATACACCGAAGTGAAATACGATTAATACTACTCAGATCTTTACGGTGATTTCGGTGAATTCGGTGGTTCCAATGGTTCCGATGTTCACTCTTTAGCAGCCCGCAGTTGTTTCAGACCGTAGCTGCAGCAGCCAATGGCTCCGTTGAACTGTGGGTCAGGAAGGACGGTGGTTACGCCCACGGTCTGGTTCAGGAGGTGGATCACGCCGCGATTCAGGGCGACGCCGCCGCTGACGAGGATGGGTTTTCCGGCGTAGGGCATGACCATGGGCAGCATGCGGCGGACCATGGAATCATTCACGCCGGCACAAAGCCTGTCCATTGGAATCCCTTCTGCAATCTTTCCTATCAGCTCAGATTCGGAAAAAACGGCACAGGTGGAATTCAGCTCAACAGGATTCAAATGATGCATGCCGAGTTCTTCTGTACTGATCTCCAGGAGTTGAGCCATGTTTTCCAGATAGCGGCCGCAGGAGGCTGCACACTTATCGTTTAGATTCAGATCGGAAACCATACCTTCTGTAACCTGAACGATCTTGGTATCCTGTCCGCCCAGATCCAGCAGTACGAAATCTCTCAGGCCGCTCTGCCAGGCTGCACCGTAAACATGTGCCTTTATTTCTGAGATCGGTTTGAAGTTTTGGAGGTCGGTATTGTTGCGGCCATAACCCGTTGAAATGCATTCGTTAAAATCCCCTGCGTGGTATCCTAATTTCTCGAGATCCACAACAATCCGCTGTTCGTAATGGCAATAGTTCCTATAAAAGTGGATGGTGGAAAAATTCCGTTTTTCCACTACGTCATCATCTTCGCTGATGATCAGCTTCACCTCGCGGCTTCCCAGATCGATCCCCAGCATTCTCATAGGCTTATACCTCTTTCCCGATCCTGAAGCATGTCAATGAAGGCTTCCAGGCGAAGACGGGTTCTGGCATCCAGAGCGGTTTCGCGGTCTGCTGTGATGGACAGGACGGGGACTCCAAGCTGCTGCTTGAGGATGATATCCTCCACAGCCCGATGGCAGAATGTCTGACTGTAATGCAGGATGCCTGTGATGCCGCGAAGAGCGATCTGCTTCCGGATTTCACCTATGCGGTTCTCCAGGGAGGTGGGGTAGGTGTAATTCCGATACTGTTCGTATATATCCAGGCAATCCATGGCTCGGGGGAACGAGAATTCACGCTGTACCTCATTGTAAACGATCCGGGCTCCGCGGCCTTCTGCGAAGCTGTACAGATCTGAAGTCATGGGAGGTACGCCGATATACCCCATTCGGGTGCCTGAAGTCTTCTCAGGCCGATGCCGGTATATCCCGATGACCTCCTCAAGATTTTTTTCAAAGGCCGATGGATCACCGTCAAAATCAGAACAGGAAACCAGGTGAAGGTGATTTTCAAAGCCCGTTACCCTGCCTTCCTGCCAGGTCATCCTGTCGATCTCTGCAGTCAGGCGGCGTATAGGCATAAGTTTCTGGCGCATGGTTTCCACAGCTTCCTCAGTCACATCGAATAAGGACATGAACTGTCGGATTTCACGTTTTAAAGTGTCCGGGTCTCCGGCATACGGGTATGAGAAGGGGTGAATCTGAATATGCTTCTGTGCAAGTACATCGGCCATAACCCGGGTGTTGGAGCAGTCCCCTTCGATGACGCCGACGACTTCTCTGATTCCGTACTGGATGGCCACGGCATAAATGCCCTTGATCCATGCGCAAAGGCTGCGGGGAAACCCTTGAGCCTCCGAGTAGCTTATAAGAGAACCGGCCTTGCCGGAGGTGATGAACAGGTTGTTGAGGTCTATAACGTTACGGCCGGCGGCCAGGACCACTTCCACCGGAATGGTTGTGGTGATGCCGATATGGTCTTTGTAGTGTTCTGATTCCATAAAAACTCCTTTTTCAGGGCAATAAAAAAATGGCCGCTGAGCGCCCATCATTAATATCCTGTGCGAATGCACAGGTGAGAGCCTAGTTTTATTTAAAGACAGGAGGGTTACGAACTGTCTGATTCAATTTAATACTGCTATTTTATCTTTTAAACAGTCCAATGACAAGGTTTTTAACATCGGTTGCTGATTTAATGTTTCTGTAACCCATTTGTAATGCCATCGGAACCACAAATGGATATTGATTAACTATAATATAAGAGGACGCAGCAATATTTGGAGTGGATCATTCCGAATAAGATGGAAGAGGGGGAGGAACTTATGCACTCGAACAAACGGAAACTGCTTGCATTGGGGCTGGCATTCAGCCTGATGCTCAGTACGCTTACTGGAACGGTTTATGCCGGATCCCAGGTTTATGAGAAAGTCGAAAGTCAGCCCATCGCGGATGGTGTGACATATCAGAATATTTTAAGATTCGGTGATCAGGGATGGGTCAACATCAACGTGGTCAGAAAGGATCTCAAGAATATGAATTCAGCCCTTCAACTGGTGAACAGTGCAAAGGGTGTCAGCACCCGTGAGACCGTTCCCAGCCTGGCTAAACAGGTCCAGAATCCTGTAGCGGCAATCAATGCTGATTTTTTCTACCTGATGAGACCGGATTCTCCGCTGGGAGTAATGGTGAAAGACGGCAAGATGGTAAGCAGTCCGGTGCTGGTGAAATCTTATAATGCGTTGTCAGTCACACAAAACGGGCAGGCAAGCTTCGGCACCTGGCAGAACAACCTGTCAGTTACCACCCAGCGCGGTGTGGCTATTCCAGTCAGCGCTTATAATAAGATCACCTGGAATTACCGTTTGGTTACGATTCTGGATAGGAACTGGGGAGCTTATTCACCTGGCGTATCTGCTGATTATCCGGATATGGTGGAAATCGTTGTGGCTGACGGCGTTGTTCAGGAAGTGCGTCAAGGCCAGCCAGCAGTTGCAATCCCGGAAAATGGTTATGTTCTGCTGGCATCCAATGGCCAGGGCCAACTGCTCGCACAGAGCATTGCAGCAGGCGAATTCATTAGCTTTAACGCGAATACCAGCCCCAATCTGGCAGACATTCGTCTTGCGGTTGGCGGCGGAACCCTTTTGGTACAGAACGGTCAGATCGCTCAGTTCGTAGATGCGGTTGCCGGTTATTCTTCCCGCACCGCACTCGGTACCAATGTGGCAGGGGATCAATTGATCATGGTTACTGTGGATGGCAGACATGCCTCCTATAAAGGAATGGACAATCAGCAAATGGCAGCCCTGATGCTGGAACTGGGCTCCTTTAACGCAATGATGATGGATGGCGGTGGTTCCACTACGATGGTGCGGCGCGGTCTGGGAGAACAGGATGCAGAGGTTGTTACATACGCTTCAGACGGCAAACTCCGGCCTGTTATCAACGGACTTGTCGTGTCATCCGGTGCCCCGACAGGAGAATTGTCAGGATTAGTCCTTGAGACCGGTCAGGAAGAAGCTTTCTCAGGAATTCCGGTTTCGCTGACTCTGCGTGGCTATGATACAGCCTACAGCCCCATGACTCCGGATCCGTCCCAAGTGATCTATACCGTTGTGGAAGGAAAGGGACGAATAGTCAATGGCCGCCTGATTCCGGAAGCTCCTGGCAATCTGGTCATCAATGGAGCATATCAGGGGAAAACCACGACAAAAAGCCTGAAGGTCCTGGCGGATCTGGCTGGTATAGAACTGGAGGCATCCCAGTCTACTCTGAACCCTGGGGAAACACTGGAACTCAGTGTCACAGGAATCGATAAGAACGGCTACAGGGCATCCCTCAGTCCTGAAGCGGTGATGTTCAGTGATGACAAGGGTATGGGAACTTTTCAGACTGGTGTGTATACTGCGGGACCATTGGAAGGCACTACCGTAATCCGTGCTTCCTTCGGTGGTTTCAGTGCAGCAACCGCTATTTCTACAGGAACGCAGCATATACCACTGAAATCATTGGATCAATACGGACCATCATTCCTCAGTTACCCGGCAACTGTCACCGGGGCAGTCGGGATGGTATCAGGGGGACAGGTGAATGCCAATGCATTGAAGCTGGACTATGATTTCACTGGGGCAACCGGCACAACGGCCGCCTATGCTCTCCTCGCAAACGGTGGAATTCCAATGACGGTTCGGCCGCAAAAGATAGGGGTTTGGGTATATGCGGACCATAACTCACCCCATTGGATCCGAGGACAAATCAAGGATAAGAACGGATATACGCTGACAGTCGAATTCAAGCAGGGAGTAGACTGGGTTGGATGGAAACGGCTTGAAGCGAATGTGAATCAAACTCTTACGATGCCTGCAACCCTGGAACGTCTGTACGTGGTAGAACCCACTGCCTATAAGACAAAGGGTACCCTGCTGTTCGACGGACTTGAACTGATGAATCCCCTGACTCTTCCGAAACTCACAGCAAGCGAACTGGGTGGCGCTGCCAAGGATGCGCTTAATCAGAAACCAAGCAGCTATGAACAGAAATGGATGGTCTACGGCGGCAGCAGCAATGCTCAGAGTCAGGTCAATGTAAGGGATACGCTGACAAACGGTTACGAAATGGGGCTTTTCACAGGGGCCTTCGATTCCGCGGTTGTAAGCCAGTCGGGCAAGACAGTAGCCGGAACCAATGGGGGTTACGCAACAGCGACGCGGGAAAACGAACTTCTGATCTTCCTCAACAACTCCAAGAACGGGCTGCGCAAATCAGATTACTCCCAGTGGCCATGGCTGAAAAACCACTTGGAAACCACGCAGAAAAAGAATGTTCTGATCTTCCTCCAAAAACCCATCTGGGGTACAGGAGGCTTCACCGACAAGATGGAAGCCGATCTCCTCGGCGACCAGCTAAGCGCTCTTGCTGAAAAAGGCACCAACGTGTATGTTTTCTACGGAAGCGGAAATACCAGCATCGAGACCCGCAATGGCGTACGCTACCTTGGTACAGGAAAAGAAAAGGACCAGTTCATCAGCCTGTATAAAAAGGATGGTCAGATCCTTTATACAGTGGACAAATTCAGTGTGAAAAGGTAGGAATGTAAGAAGGTAAATAGATAGGAATGAAAAGGGAGAGATTGCCGCGCCTGCGGCTCGCAATGACAGGAAAAATCTTGTCATTGCGAGGAGCAGAGCGACGCGGCAATCTCTCCCTTTATAATGTATAAAACTACTATGCTAAAGTCATAAACGAAACCATCGGTCTTCATCTGTACCATCTGAGCTGATGTCTATCGTTAATCCTAATTCCTTCTTGCTGTCTCTTCCAGTACAATCCCTTCATTCCGTTCCTCAGCAGTCCGGATAGACCACGGATTCTGGAACAGCAGCACAGGATTGTCGTTCTCGTCGTGAGCCAGCGCGGAATCCATCGGCAATGAAATCGGCTTGCGGCCGTAGTTCTCCATTTTTACCCAACGGATATGCCGGAAAGGCAGACGTTCGGTGAGGACATCCACACCATACTCGTTTTTAAGCCGGTATTCCAGTACTTCGAACTGAAGGACCCCCACCACGCCGATGATCAGTTCCTCGATGCCGATATTGGGACGTTTGAACACCTGGATGGAACCTTCCTCTGAAAGCTGAACGATGCCTTTGAGGAACTGCTTGCGTTTCATGGCGTTGGGGGTATATACCTTTGCGAAGTGCTCCGGAGCGAACACCGGGATACCTTCGTACTGGAGCTTCGAGTCATCTGAGCACAGGGTGTCGCCGATGTTGAAGATGCCTGGATCATGGATGCCGATGATATCGCCTGGATAGGCGGTCTCAACAGTCACACGGTCCTGCGCCATGAATTGCTGCGGCTGGGCCAGCTTCACTTTCTTATTCTCCTGAACATGATTTACGATCATTCCACGCTCGAATTTGCCGGAGCAGATTCTTAGGAATGCAATCCGGTCCCGGTGGGTCGGGTTCATGTTGGCTTGGATCTTAAAGATGAAACCGGAAAAATTCTCGGTATCAGGACTGATGGGGCCTAAATTGCTGGGCCGGGGCTGCGGCGGCATGGTGATGTTCAGGAAGGATTCAAGGAAGGGTTCGATTCCGAAATTTGTCAGGGCACTGCCGAAAAACACAGGGGTCAGATCGCCGCTGAGTATCTTTTCCAAATCGAAGCCATCTCCTGCATGGTCAAGCAGCTCCACATCGTCCAGCAATTTCTTGTGGAGATGAGGTCCCAGAAGCTTGCTGAATTTTTCGTCTGTCAGTTCGCCTGTCACCGTATTGGAGATGGACTGTCCGTGGTTGCTGTCTCCGAACAGTTCGATCTGGTTCTTATGACGATTGTAGACCCCTTTGAAATCACGGTCGGAACCGATAGGCCAGTTCATGGGATAGGATTGGATGCCCAGACTCTGCTCGATATCTTCCAGCAGCTCATAGGGATCCTTACCATGGCGGTCCAGCTTATTGATGAATGTAAAAATGGGAATACCGCGCATTTTACAGACCTTGAAAAGTTTCTTAGTCTGGTCCTCCACGCCTTTGGAGCAGTCCACGACCATCACTGCGCTGTCTGCCGCTATCAGGGTACGGTACGTATCCTCACTGAAATCCTGATGTCCCGGCGTATCCAGGATATTGATGCAGAAGCCGTCGTAGTTGAATTGAAGTACGCTGGAAGTCACGGAAATCCCCCGCTGCTTTTCAATCTCCATCCAGTCGGATACAGCATGCTTTTGGGAACGCCGGGATTTAACGGATCCGGCTTCTCGAATGGCTCCCCCGTACAGCAGGAATTTTTCAGTCAGTGTGGTCTTGCCGGCGTCAGGATGAGAGATGATGGCAAAGGTTCGTCTTCGTTGAATCTCGTTGAGAAAGGTCAGATTTTCTACGGACATTTTTTCCTCTTTCTTATATGGTCAAGTTTTTAACAGTCAATGTACACATCTTATAACTTTAACCCTACAGGATAAATATGTCAACCTAATTTGCGAAAACGCTTCAAGAATCGTTCCGTCCTTTTCCTTGTAAATAGGATGCATCAGTGAGAAAATGAAGGAAACACGTCATTAACGGAGGCCATTCATGGTGCAGGAAACAAATGATTCGAAATCGGATTGCAAGGACCTGATGAAAGAGCTGGAGCGCCTCCGATTCCATGAGGCTGTTATTGACGAGCTGGTGGAAAATGCCTATGAAGGCCTGGTTGTCGTTGATGATAAGGGGCTTATCACAAAATGCAAGTATGAAAAACTGCTTGGAATAAAAGAGGCGGATGTCATCGGGAAGCATGTAACCGATGTCATTGAAAATACACGTGTGCATGAGGTTTTAAGGACAGGGCTCAGCGAAATCGGACAGGTTCAGACTCTCAACGGTCATGACATGCTGGCCTCCCGGATTGCAGTCTGGCGGGACGGTAAAGTGATCGGTGCAGTGGGCACTGTCCTGTTTAAGGATGTCAAGGAAGTCAAAGCATTGGCAAACCGATTGGAAAATCTGGAGAGCAAAGTTAAGACTTACGAAGGGGAGATCGGACGTCTTCATCAGGCGAAATATACCTTCGATCATATCATCACGCGCAACATCCAGATGCGGCACCTGATAGATCTTGCGCGTAAGGCTGCAGACAGTCATTCCACTGTTCTTCTGGAAGGGGAGAGCGGAACCGGGAAGGAATATTTTACACATGCGATACACAAGGCCAGCTACCGTCGAACAGGCCCCTTTGTTCAAATCAACTGCGCAGCCATCCCCAGGGAACTTATTGAAGCAGAACTCTTCGGATATGTGGAGGGCGCTTTCACCGGAGCCAGCAAGGGTGGCAAACTCGGAAAATTCGAACTTGCCAACGGCGGGACACTGTTTTTGGATGAGGTGGGTACCCTCCCTCTGGATATGCAGGCGAAGCTCCTTCGGGTACTGGAGGAAAGGGAGTATGAACGGATTGGCGGCAACCAAAAAATCGCTGTGGATATCCGGGTGATTGCTGCAACCAACGAACATCTGAGCGATATGGTCCAGAAAGGAAAATTCAGGGAA
>CAZEHS010000056.1:0-20483 GCA_964511875.1 uncultured Peptostreptococcaceae bacterium | reverse complement strand
TGTAGTCCTGAAATTTTGTTATTTCAGGTGTCTACTTAAAGGGGAGCATATCAGACTGCTTTCGGGATCTTTGTAGGTCTTGGATCCGCTCTGCTATCCCGCGCACAAAGGAAAACTTATGCCTTTAGGTGCATATTAATGATTAATGATGTATAATAATACTAACGATGATTCTTTTCGGAGGTGGAATAAATGAAAGAAATGGTATATTGCAGTCATAGGGATTCCAAAGCGGATGCCATATCGATGAACCGTAACCCTGAATTGCCGGTGAAGACCATAAGCGGGAGTGAAACCCCATATAAAAATGTGCTGCAGTCCATGCGAAATCAGGAAATGCTGTTTTATTCAGATAGGAACCGATCCGGCTACTGATGCTGACCACCAGAAGAAATGCCTGGTGGTTTTTTTTCTGCCTGGGATGGATCGGGCAGGGTTGGTCCTGATTGACTTACAGAGTCCTCGGGTGTATGATTTCTGAGGTGCCGTCATCAGGTCGTATGCGGGCATGAAAGGATTGATTATGGAGATCAAAGAAATATATGAGAGGGCTTATGCGTTGATGGATGAGCCTGTAATCGAAGGAAACTGCGGAACACTTTGCAACTATCACTGCTGCAGAGATGACGGAGACGATGGAGAAAAGATGGGAATTTACCTTCTTCCCCTTGAATATGAATCCATGATTAAAGGCAAGCAATTTGAAAAGCATCTCCGGATTACGCGGCATACAAGTAAAATCTATGAAATGCCTTCAAAGATCAAGAATCTCCACTTCGTATACTGCAGCGACAGTTCCGAATGTTTGAGAGGTCATCGCCCCATCCAGTGCAGAACGTACCCCTTCGAACCGCATATTGAGAACGGGGAGCTTCATATCATTGTCCTGAAGGATCAGATTCATGAGTGTCCTCTGCTGAAGCAGGAGGAAAACTGGCGGCAGGAATTCATCCATGGTGTATACGAAGGATGGAAACTTCTGATAACGATCCCGATTGTAAAACACCTGATTGAATATGATTCAATGGAACGGGACCTGAGCCAGGTGGATATCAGATATAAGCTATAAAAGGGAGCTTTCTCGGAATGAAGATAAGGTTATTATGCGCCATCCAGTTCCGAAACAATACTGATGGTGTCGCGGCCTTTTTCCTTCGAGAGGTAAAGCAGACTGTCCACTCTTGTGTAAACCTCATTTTCATCGAATGGATTGTCCATGATAAGAGCCCCGATGGAGATGGAGGTGTCTATGTTGAGGAAATTTTTGATCATCGTTTTGAAGCTGTGATTCAGCGTATTGAATTTGTTTATGAGTCCTTCTCTTGAATCCAGATTCACTCTTCCTGTAACAGCAAATTCATCTCCTCCGAGGCGGAAGACCCTGTCATCCCCGCGGAAAGTATTCTTGGCCCATGTCCCGGTGAATTTCAGGACATCGTCTCCACGTTGGTGTCCCAATGTATCGTTAAGGTTCTTGAAGTTGTCGATATCTATGAAGATGATGAAGAATGGGATCTTTTCCTGAACGATCTGTTTCAGTGTGCTTTTCCATGAGCTTCTATTCAGAGCTTTTGTAAGAGGATCCGTTTCAATTAGCTCGACCATCTTCTCTCGAGTCAGAACAATATTGATCAGGACCTCATTGACAATCATGAATGACTTTACAAAATCAAGGACCTCCTGATTTACAAACCTGGTGGGATACAGAAGTACGATGTTCTTGACAAAGGACTTGCTGTCAGACAGCATCTGAGAGGACGAAACCGGATACATGACTGTTGTGAAATCAGGGATGAGGCTATCGGATACATATAGTACTGACCCCTGTGTAAGGAGGTCTTTGTTTTTCAGGACAGCTTCGTAAAGTGTGTCAGCGGCATTCATATTGGTGATGATGCGCTGCTGATAGAACATCACAGAATGCAGGCAGCCGGTACATCCGATTATGATGTCGTTTAAAGTATCCAAATCAATGGACTTATCAAAATGAACCATTTTCACCAATTCAAAACTCTGTTCTTTCTCCGCTAATCGGCGAGCAAGGTTTCGGTTTTCTTCAGATATGCGTTCTTTAACACCTTCGGCCGTTCTTTGATATTTGTCAAAATCCGACATGGATTTACCTCGTTTCAGCATGGGTCAGCAAATAACATTCTACGATTAATATATCATGATTTCTTTTATTTATCAGGGGATATGAAGGATTTAAAATGGAATTAATCCAATGCCAAAGAAAGACTTCATCTTTGTTCATCCGTGTTATCCGTGGCAAACGGTCCATGTGTCTGCATTTTCATGTTCGGTTCAAATAGGCGCTTTCTGATGCTCTATATATTCGCATCTTTACATCGAAACCATTTCAATTTACGATGAAAGCATCCTTCTATAGAAAGCAGATGATGACATGACCTCTATCGATCACCTATGGATCCTTACCTGTTCCTGCTTTGTATTTTTTATGCAGGCAGGGTTCGTCTGCTACGAGGTCGGCTTTGTTCAATCGAAGAATGTCGTCAGCGTCGCGATTGAAAATCTACTGACCTTCGTAGCTGCAACGTTAGCCTTTTGTCTGATCGGATTCGGGATCATGTTCGGGCCTACACTTAACGGGTTCATCGGCATGGACCATTGGCTGCTTGTGGATCTGGACAGTATGGACGATTATGTGTTCATATTCTTTCAATTGATGTTCGCAGGTACTGCAGTTACGATCTTTTCCGGCAGCATGTCCGAGCGCACCCGTCTGAAGCCTCTCATACTCTCGGCTTTTCTTACAGGAGCCCTCATATATCCACTATATGGTCACTGGGTCTGGGGAGGTCTGTACCACACGCAGCAGACATTTTTGGAGAAAATGGGTTTCATCGATTTTGCGGGTGCGACTGTGGTACATGGCACTGCCGGCTGGGTTGCGCTTGCTGGAATACTGGTTGTCGGCCCCCGGAAAGGGCGTTTTACCCGGGATGCCGTCGAAGGAAAACCGGGAAGGTCGAATATCCCCTTCGCCGCGCTTGGAACCTTCATTCTCTGGTTCAGCTGGTTCGGCTTCAACGGCGGGAGTCTTCTTAAATACAGTGATCAGGTCGGCCTGATCCTCTTGAACACAAATCTTGCAGCCTCATCAGGGGTTGTAGGGGCACTGCTGGTCACCCATTGGTTCATAAGGGATCATAGCTACATGGAAGCCATCTTCAACGGGGCACTAGGCGGACTGGTTGCCATCACAGGCTGTTCGAACATATTGAATCCTAATCAGGCACTCGTGCTGGGCTTTATCACAGGAGCCATTGTGGTATGGGGCAGCCTGCTTCTTGAGAAACTTAAAATAGACGATGCAGTCGGCGCTGTACCGATTCATGCATTCGGCAGTGTCTCCGGAACGCTCTTGGGATGCCTTTTGGCCTCGGGAGATATGCTGCACACTCCTACACGGATCATGCAGCTGGGCGTCCAGATCCTGGGGGTCCTCGTGAACTTCGGCTGGTCCTTCGGAATCGGACTCCTGATGTTTTTGATGATTGACCGGACCATGGGTCTGCGGGTGACAGAGGAAGAAGAGGATAAAGGCCTTAACATCGTGGAATTCGGCGATATATATTCCTGGCATGAATATCTTAAAAAAGAGAACTATGAGAACCAGATCCGTGAACAGAACGTGCAGCTTCAGCGGCAGGCGTCAATGCTTGCAGCCACTCAGGAACAGGAACGTGTCAAGGTGGCAAGGGATCTCCATGACGGACTGGGTCAGTCTCTGGCAGCACTCAAGATTCATTTGGGTTTGCTTAAGACGCAGGTTTCGGAAAACCCCAATGCACTTCAGCAGGTTGAACGCTCGATGAGCCTGGTGGGCGGTACCATCGAAGAGATGCGGGCGGTGATTTATAATCTAAAACCCGCTCAGCTTCACGAGGAAGGGCTGCTTAAAAGCATACGGACCGCAACGGAAAACCTTGCTCGGGTCAGCGGCATAACCTTCAGATACACAGTCGCAGATCTTATCCCCCGGTGGGATGAGACTGAAGAGCTCAACATATACAGAATCCTTCAGGAAAGCCTGACAAATATACTTAAACACTCACGGGCAACTGAGGTGACACTGCTTTTTGCCAAGCAGCCCGGGCAGAGGTATCTGTTCATGATCAGCGATAATGGCCGCGGCTTCGATCCCGGGATTTCATACAACGGAATCGGGCTGGCCTCCATGCGGGAACGGGCCCGCATGCTGAACGGGCGGCTTACCTTCGAGAGCTCGGAAGGAAACGGAAGCCGGGTACAATTGGAGGTGCCGTATGCGTAAAACAACAGTCTTTCTGGTAGATGACCATAAGATCCTGCGCGAATCCCTCATATACCTGCTGAGGCAGGAATCATCCCTTGAAGTGATAGGGGAAGCGGCAGACGGACATGATGCATACAGGGATATCCTAAGGCTGAAGCCCGATATCGCCATCCTGGACATTTCCATTCCCCAGCTCAACGGACTGGATCTGGCTGCAAAGCTTAAACAGGAACTTCCTGATATCCGGATCATCATGCTGACCATGCATAAGTCCGAGGAGTTCGTGGCCAGAGCCTACAGTATCGGGGTCAGCGGTTATCTTTTGAAGGACAACGCACTTGAGGAACTTCTGAAGTGCATCCAATGTGTTACCGAAGGACGGACCTATCTGTCAGAGGACCTGTTCCACACAGTAATCCATGGCTTCGTGCATCATCACCAGCAGGAAGGGACCATTCCCCCTGAGACAATTACCCCGAGGGAACGGGAGATCGTACAGCTTCTGGCTGAGGGCCACACGAACCGGGAAATCGCTGAGAAGCTGAATTTAAGTGTCAAGACAGTAGAGACCCACCGATCCAACATTATGAAGAAAATGGGCTTCAGGAGCATAACGGATCTGGTGCTCTATGCAGTCAGGAATCATATGATCGAAGCATAAGATACAGGGAAATCCCGGACTTAATCGGGGTTTCCCTGTATTTATCTCACAGGCAGATTTGTCTTACAATGAAACCAGGCACTTTTATTCCACTATTCATTGGAGGCAGATTCTATGATCAACACAGGTGATACCGCTTTTATGCTGATCAGCGCGGCGCTGGTGTGCTTGATGACACCTGGGCTGGCGTTCTTCTATGGCGGTCTTGTAAGACGCAATAACGTTCTAACAATCATGATGCAGAGCTTCATATCCATGGGTGTTGTAACTGCCATTTGGTTCTTCGGTGGTTTCAGCCTCGCTTTCGGTCCGGATGTCCATGGAATGATCGGTAATTTCCAGTACATGTTTCTGAACGGTGTAGGCATGGCGCCTCATGAATTCTATGCACCTACGGTACCTTTCGTCACCTTCTTCACCTATCAGATGATGTTCGCAATCATCACCCCTGCACTCATTACCGGGGCGTTTGCTGACAGGGTCAACTTCAAGAGTTACCTTTATTTCCTTGTTGCCTGGAGTATTTTAGTCTATCTTCCTTTCGCCCACTGGATTTGGGGCGGCGGATTTTTGCAGAAGTTGGGTGTTGTTGACTTTGCAGGCGGGATTGTTGTCCATGTCAGCGCCGGGATTGCTGCACTGGCTACGGTATTCTTTGTTGGCAGCCGTCATCAGAAAGCGCATGAACCCCATAACATCACCTATGTTGCACTGGGCACGGGGCTCTTATGGTTCGGCTGGTTCGGATTCAATGGCGGCAGTGCATTGGCAGCGAATGGCATTGCAGCTACGGCATTTGTAAACACCGATCTTTCAGGGTCCATCGCTATGATCACCTGGCTGGTCATATCCTGGGTACATGAGAAGCGGCCAAGCTTTGTAGGGGCCCTTACAGGAGCTGTAGCAGGACTTGCTACCATCACTCCCGCAGCGGGATTTGTTGAGCCTTGGGCTGCCGTGGTTATCGGCTTCCTTTCCGCAGTGGTCTGCTACCTTGCGGTACAGATGCGCATCAAGCTTGGCTGGGATGATGCACTTGATGTATGGGGAGTTCATGGTGTGGGCGGTATGCTTGGTTCTGTCCTGGTTGGTGTCTTTGCTGTCAAATCCGTTGGCGGCGTCGACGGCCTTATTGCAGGCAACATGCACCAGTTCCTGATTCAGGTGTTCGCAGTTGCCTTCACCTCGATTTACGCTTTCGTAGTGACCATGATCATCCTGAAAATCGTCAATTCCTTCTGTCCTGTACGTGTAAGCAGGGAAGACGAGCTTGAAGGCCTGGATAACTCAATCCATAAGGAAAACGCCTACATCATAACATGATTGGAATGAACTGAAGAAACAGATCACGATGCAGGAGCCTCGCTTAAATGGGGCTCCGTTTTTCGTGTTTTTTTTGTTCCAAATATTGTTTGATAATCGGACGTATTGCAACCGTTTTCAGATAAACGCATTAAATATTTAAGATTATTAACGATATACTATGAATGAAAACATTTGCATTTTAGAAACACATACTTTTAATGCTCTAAAGAGGGGAAAAATCATTGTATTCGATTAGTTAAAATGTTAACATTGTACCTGGGCCAATTTTGTCCCGCAACATCAATGCATGAGCTTATTTCAATACCTTGTGCATTATACCAAGGGGGATTCAATATGCAGGAAAAGGCTAGGGTTTTACAGCCGCACAAAGCAGCTCCCATGCTGCAGAACAAAGCGTTTCTCATCATCGTATTGCTTTTTACGATCGTAATCGGTCTGGGTTTCATCCCTGCTGCTGCACATACAGCTGAAACAGTTGGGAGCATAGTGCCTGAAAACGTTTCAAGCGCTGATACTGCACTGATATGGGACTCACTGAAGTATGAGAAATCAATACACATACTGGCTATGCTGATGGTAGGATTTGGATTTCTGATGGTTTTTGTAAGAAAACACGGATTCAGCTCCATAACGGCAACCTTCATGGTAGTAAGTCTGTCACTACCCCTTTACATGCTGATAAAAAGCTTTGGGGGCGAAGGGTTCAGTCTGCCGGTAGTCAGTATTGACAGCTTTATTTTTGCAGAATTTGCTGCTGCAAGTCTACTGATTGCCATCGGGGCGCCCTTGGGCCGCCTTAAAATGGATCAGTACCTGCTTATGACAGCTCTTTTTATACCTGCATATATCCTCAATGAATGGCTGATTCTTGAAAGCGGCTTCTTCAATGGATTTCTTGACACTGGCGGATCTGTGGTCATCCACGCATTCGGCGCTTACTTCGGGCTTGGGGTCGTGTCGAACACCCTCAATAAGTTTGAAGACCAGCCTGGGCTGGAGAACGACTCTGTAAGCAATCAGTTCTGTCTTATCGGCAGTATGGTATTGTGGATTTTCTGGCCTTCATTCACAAGCGCACTCGTTTCATTGGGCGAAGTGGCGATAACAGTTGTAAACACCATATTTGCCCTGTGCGGTGCAACACTGGCGACCTATGTTTTCACACGCCTTCTTCGGGGGAAGATTGAAATCGAGGATATCGCCAATGCCGCACTCGCAGGCGGCGTTGCAATCGGCTCCACCTGTAATGTGGCTTCTCCCGGTTATGCCATGCTGATCGGTGTTGCTGCAGGAGCGCTGAGCACGATCGGTTATGTATGGATCGCTCCCAAAGTGGAAAAGCTCATTAAAGGCTCAGATACCTGCGGTGTTCACAATCTTCACGGGATGCCCGGCATTTTGGGAGGAATAACCGGTGCATTCGTGACCGGAAATTTCGGGATTCAGATGTTTGGAATCCTGACGACTGTTGTGATCGGTTTCATCTTTGGCAAAGTGTGCGGATCAGTTCTGGGACTGTTGGGTCAGAAGGAAGTTCCATACAGTGACGAGGATGAATTCATTGTAAACCACTGAATCGATACGGTAAACGAACGCCTCCCGGGAACGGGAGGCGTTCATTTTTATCCGGTACATCTGTTGTTTTAAATGGAAATTGGGTATCATGATATGAAGGATTGAAAATGCACTCAGCAGAGAACGAAAAGAGGGTCATCTATGGTGGGAAGCCTGCTTTTGGAACTTCGAAAGACCGAGAACATCAAACGCTATCAGACACGCAAGATGCTGTTTCCACGAACGGTTGGAGAACATACGACCAGTGTGGCTCATTTTGCCTTCGTGCTAGCCCAGTGGCAGGAAAGAAAATTCGGTACATCAGTGAATTGGAACGAGCTTTATGGCCGCGTGATGTTCCACGATGCGCCGGAAACACAGACCGGTGATATCCTGTCCCCGACAAAGAATTATACACCCGGACTGAAGGCGGAGTTGAAAAAGGCAGAAGAGGGCTTATTCCAGGAAAACTACACTCCTCTGATTCCTGAGAGCTGGCGTGATGACATGCGACGCTTCATGATCGATGGTAAGGATGAAACCCTTGAAGGACGGATTCTTGAAGCTGCGGATCTGCTTGATGTCGTATTCGAAATGCACACGGAATTATCCTATCTGAATGAGAATCTGTTGATTCAGTCGGATTTTACAGGCATCCTGGGCCTTGCACTAAGCAAGCTCACGGAAGTGGATCTGCCCAGTGTCAGATACTTCCTCCGTTTTCCGCTTCAGGATTTGTCCCTGCAGCGGTTCTATCCGAAGGGCTTCCTTGAAAAGGTCATGAACTATGAATTCAATGAACGTCATTTTGAAAATATGGAGAACATACATCATCTTTAAAAAGGAGCGTGACGAATTTGAGAATGTGCTGGTGTACTGTGATGGTGAAAGACATGGAAAAATCCTTGAGGTTCTATCAGGATGTGCTGGAGTTGAAATTACGGAAGCGTTATACGACTCCGGAGGGTTTGGAGATCATATTTCTTTATGATGATGCAATGAGCGAGGTTGAATTGATCTATAATCCGCATATACCATCCTATGGCGGACGGGGTATAAGCCTGGGCTTTGTTGTGGATTCCCTCAGCAAAAGCATGGAGACCATGACTGCCATGGGAATCGATATCATCAAGGGCCCTATCGAAGTACCCAGCGGGTTGAAGTTCTTTTATGTGCATGACCCGGATGGTTTGGAGATTCAACTGGTGGAGATGGGTTCTCACTCAGGTGAGTAAATCCAAAGACATATGCGCACCTCGTACACACAAGGATTCCATTCGCGAAAATTGCCGTATATGACCGTTTGCGGCGAACGGTTTTTGTTGATGAATCATATGGAACCCTTTACAATGGAAGATAGAACCTAATGGAGGTGCCTTATGGCTCAAAAAATGGATGCATTGGTAAAGAAATATGCAAAGCCCGGTTTATGGCTGGAGCAGGTTGATATTCCCGAAATCGGCGAAACCGACATTCTGATCAGGATGAAAAAAACAGCTATCTGCGGAACGGATGTACATATTTACAATTGGGACGAGTGGTCGCAAAAAACCATTCCGGTACCCATGACCATCGGTCATGAATTTGTCGGCGTGATTGAGGAGATAGGATCCCGCGTTCGGGATTTCAAAGTTGGGGATTTGGTTTCCGGAGAAGGCCATATCGTTTGCGGTCATTGCCGGAATTGTCTGGCTGGCAGGCGGCACCTGTGTAAGAACACAAAAGGTGTAGGCGTGAACCGTACTGGGATATTTGCAGAGTATGCTTCGATTCCCATGACAAATGTCTGGCACTGCGATAAGCGGATACCAGAGGATGTGCTGAGTATTTTCGATCCATTGGGCAATGCGGTGCATACTGCCCTGTCCTTTGATCTGCTTGGAGAGGATGTTCTGATAACCGGTGCAGGCCCTATCGGAATCATGGCAGCAGCGGTTGCAAAGCACGCAGGCGCTCGAATAGTTGTCGTAAGCGATGTTAACCAATATCGTCTGGATCTGGCAAAGAAAATGGGTGCGGATTGTGTCACAAATCCAATGAATGAAAAACTTTCTGATGTCATGGTAAAGCTCGGGATGACCGAGGGATTCGATGTTGGTCTGGAGATGTCTGGCAACGGGCAGGCGTTACAGGATATGGTGGATTCCATGTACCATGGGGGCAAAATCGCCATGTTGGGAATCCAGGGTCCGAATACCTGTATCGACTGGAACAAGATCGTATTCAACAGTCTTACGATCAAAGGCATATATGGCCGCGAAATGTTCGAGACATGGTATAAAATGACTGCTATGCTGCAGTCCGGTCTGGACATATCCGGTATCATCACCCACAAGTTCCATTATACCGATTTTGAGAAGGGCTTTGAGATCATGAAGAGTGGTCAGTCCGGAAAAGTGATTCTGGAGTGGACGAAGCAGTAAGAGACTGAATAACGATGAAAAGTGATGTGCCCGGCTCTGAAACAGCCGGGCACATCACTTTTTTTGATTTCAAGTCCATTAGAACGTGCAGAGTCCTGTGCTCTCCATGAACCTGTAAAGCCAGATTTTCGGTACGCTCTTATCGGTGAATGCGTCCAGATTACCGGTGTAGATTCCATCCTTATTGGTCCATATCCGTTCAAACCATGAATCCACCGCCTTGAATGCCGGAGCGTCGGATGGACCGGACACCATGAAATCAGCCTCAAGATTGAGATCTTCAAAATTCCGCCGTGTGAAATTGCTTGAGCCGCCGAACAGGGTGGTTACTTCAGTCTGTGCCACCTTCATCACCTTGCTGTGGAACTGTTCTCCCTGCGTAAGGTACCATCGCACCTCGATATTGCCGGCGCCGCTGTTCACGAGCTCTTGTGCAGTCTGACGGTTGGGGATCCCGTTTTTCTGTCGGCCGAACGCATCCTTGTTGGCGTCCAGGACAATCCTTATCTTTACGCCCCGGTTTGCTGCTTCAATCAGATCCCGGATGAAAACCCGATGGGATAGATAGAAAACGCCGATATCAATCCGGTCTCCTGATGCAGTCTGATTGATGGATTCAAGCATACGTTCAAGAATCCGCCGTTCAGTCAGCAGGCGCACCGCATAGGTTCCCGATCCTGTTGTTTTTACAGCGTCAGGCTGAAATGCAGTGATGTCCATTTTTGATCCGGAAAAATCAAGGATCGACTGCTCCGCCTCCAGAGCGGATTTCACCAGCTCTGGACTTTCGATGTAGAGTGCGATGTTGGAATGATTGGAGCTTGCATCGTGGGGATTGGCTGATGCTGCAAGAACGCCTTTTTCTGTGATGATCAGTTTTCTGTGATTTGCTTTGAAGTTGAGCATCCGAAGCATGGAGCTTATGGAGACGTTTGGCGAATCGATGCTGAAGGGGTTGGTAAGGGTTCTGGCGGAAGAAACGCCAAAGGGCGATACCGCCAGGCGATAGAAACCGCTGTAGAGAGGGTTTGAATCCCGGATTTTCGAGAGGTCCGTGATAACGACCTCGGCTCCCGCCTCCTTCAGCTGCAGCAGGTAAGGGTTCTCATAAGCACCATAGAAGGTGTTGATCTGATCGGTCACAAGCACCACTTTAATATGCCGGTTTTCTATGGAATCAAGGAGACGGTCCGTCAATTCCTGCGCCAGACTGTCAAAAGGCATACCGACTGGGTGATCGTTATTGAAAAGAAACAGATCAAGAACCACAAACGATTCAGCAGAATCAATGACCCGGAAGGCGTGTTTGAAAATTTCCTGTTCGCGGACTTTGCTACCCTCCTTATTGAATGTGAGGTCGGCAAGGAATGTCACTGAATCCGTTGGAACGGCGGGACTTTCGTATGAAAGACCTTTTGGTAAGGGCTTGATTGCGTTCCACGCGCCAGACAGAAGTGAACCGAAAAATAGAAGAATCAGGATTCGTTTGATGATCAGCAGCATGTGTATCTCCTCGATGTTCTGAATGGATTCTTCATACAGCGTATCAGAAAAGTGCTCACTTTGCAGAGTAATATTTGAAGAAATGACGCAATTGGATGAATAGTCTGAAAGGACTGTAGTTGTAATGCATTAGCGGTTTTTTGACAAATGCCGGGAAATACGAAGTACAACTTGGTAGATAAAAACGTGCTTTTCAGGATTTAAAAAGTACAACTTCAATACAAAGGAGGGTCATATCAGATTGATTTTGGTCTTTTACGGTGGTACTATCGTATCAAGAAGTTCGCAGAGTGAATCGGCTTGCAAGGAAAACGATTCGCCGGAGCTGAAAAACAAATACAACTTGTGCCGGCATAGTTGTATTTGAAAACAAGGGTATTTTCAATCAAAACGACAAGGGGAGAACATCATGAAGAGAATAATGGCGCTTATGCTTGCTGGGATTCTGACTTTGAGTCTTACCGGGTGCGGTCCTGAAGCAGCCGCAACGAATGACGCAGCTGCAGCTACTGAAACCAAAGCCCAATATGTAGGTGTCGCGATGCCGACGCAGTCCTCACAACGGTGGATTCAGGATGGCGGAAACATGAAGGAACAATTGGAAGCAAAAGGATATAAAGTCGATCTGCAATATGGTGAGGATGTCGTTGAAAACCAGGTTTCTCAGATTGAAAACATGATAACAAAGGGCGTGACGATCCTGGTAGTCGCTTCAATTGATGGTGAAGCCATCTCAGATGTCCTTCAGAAAGCAGCCGATGCGAAGATTCCTGTAATTGCCTACGACAGGCTTATCAAAGGGACAGAAAACGTAGACTACTATGCTACCTTTGATAACTTCAAGGTAGGGGTTCAACAGGGTTCCTACATTGTCGACAAGCTTGCTCTAAAAGACGGGAAAGGTCCCTTCAACATCGAACTGTTCGGTGGATCTCCAGACGATAATAACGCCTATTTCTTCTATGATGGTGCCATGAGTGTCCTGCAGCCTTACATCGACAGCAAGCAGCTGGTTGTTCAGTCAGGTCAGATGGGAATGGACAAGGTCGCTACTCTCCGTTGGGACGGGGCTACAGCCCAAGCCCGCATGGAAAATCTGATTTCTGCAAACTATACGGATAAGAATCGGGATGCAATCCTATCCCCGTATGACGGAATTTCAATCGGAGTCCTGGCAGCGGTCAAATCGGTCGGATATGGTACTGCCGGTCAGGCGATACCCGTCATCACCGGTCAGGATGCTGAGCTGCCTTCAGTGAAATCCATTATCGCCGGAGAACAGTCACACACAGTATTCAAAGATACACGTGCATTGGCAGCAAAGGTTGTGGAAATGGTAGACGCAATCGTTCAAGGGAAAGAAGCACCTGTGAATGATACGAAAACCTATGATAATGGCAAGAAAATCGTTCCTTCCTTCCTTCTTGATCCGATTTCCGTGGATGTCAGCAACTACAAGGATGTTTTGGTCGGTTCAGGATACTATAAGGAAGAAGACCTGAAATAGTTTCAAGTCAAGTTGTCCTATAGGTGCGAGCATGGTGATGACCTGAAAAGTCATCACCATATTTACACCCTTTAATCGGACAGGTTGTATTGTGCGGAGGCGGTAAATTTACAGGTCTTGTCATACAAGAGTACAAGTCTGTTACAACTTGAACATGTCGGGATGTCTTATCGATAACTGACAGCTGACCGGAAATCCGTCATAAGGGGACAGCAAAATGGAAAAGGTACTGCTTGAAATGAATCACATCGTTAAGACATTTCCTGGCGTAAGAGCCCTGAACGATGTAAATTTGAAGGTCAAGGAGGGCGAGATCCACGCTCTGGTTGGAGAGAACGGTGCCGGGAAATCCACTCTGATGAGCGTACTGAGCGGGATTTATCCCCATGGCACCTACGAAGGCGATATTCTCTTTGATGGTAAGGTTTGCAGTTTTAAGGATATCAAGGACTCAGAGAAGCTGGGTATAGTCATCATTCATCAGGAACTGGCCCTGGTGCCGTACCTTTCGATTGCAGAGAACATGTTTCTTGGAAATGAACAGCACCATCACGGCATTATGGAATGGGACCGTACGAACACCTGCGCCAATGAATATCTGAAACGGGTTGGACTCAATGAGAATCCTGCCACTGCAATCCGTCATATCGGAGTCGGTAAGCAGCAGCTTGTTGAGATTGCCAAAGCTTTGGCCAAGGATGTGCGCCTGCTGATTCTTGATGAACCTACGGCAGCACTTAATGACGAGGATAGCGAAAATCTGCTGAAATTACTTCTGGAGCTGAAAAAAGACGGTGTGACAGCCATCATCATATCCCACAAGCTCAATGAAATTGAACAGATTGCAGATTCCATCACCATCATCCGGGATGGATCAGTAATTGAAACGATTGAAAATGCTGCAGGGAATATAACGGAAGACAGGATCATCAAGGGCATGGTAGGGCGTGATCTGGTAGACCGATTTCCAAAGAGAATGCCGCAGATCGGTGAGGTTGCCTTAGAGATCAGAAACTGGAATGTGTTTGATCCCAATGACGATGATAAACAAGTGATCCACAACGCATCGCTCACACTAAGGCGTGGTGAGGTGGTAGGCTTGGTCGGACTCATGGGTGCCGGAAGAACGGAACTCGCCATGAGCGTCTTCGGGAAATCCTTCGGAAGAAAAATAACAGGAACACTTATCAAGGACGGCAAGGAAATCAATCTCAATTCGCCTGACAAAGCCATCGAGAATGGTCTGGCATATGTGACTGAGGATCGGAAAAGTGCAGGACTCATCCTGATTGACGATATCAAACGCAATATCTCACTGGCCAGTCTCGGCAAGATCAGCAACAGGGGCATCATCGATGAGAACCGGGAGATACATGTTGCAGAGGAATACAAGAAAAAACTGAACATCAAGTGCTCCGGAATTCTTCAAAAGACAGGAAACCTCTCCGGAGGCAACCAGCAGAAGGTGATTCTGAGCAGATGGATCTATACTGATCCGGATGTCCTGATCCTGGATGAACCGACACGGGGCATTGATGTCGGTGCCAAATATGAGATTTACAATATCATCAATAAGCTGGCAGACGACGGGAAATCAATTTTGATGATTTCATCTGAGATGCCTGAAATACTTGGAATGTGTGACCGGGTGTATGTGATGTATGAAGGGCGTATTGTCGGAGAATTGGGAAGTGAAGCTGCTTCACAGGAAAGCATCATGAAATGCATCATGCAGGCCAGTAGGGAGGCGTAACATGGAAAAGATAAAAAATGCAGTGCGTCATAATATTCGGCAGTACGCGATGGTATTGGCTCTGGTCTTCATAGTCATCCTGTTCCAATTTCTTACCGAAGGGGTGCTGCTGCGGCCTCTGAACATAACTAACCTTGTGCAGCAGAACAGCTACGTCCTTATCCTGTCCATCGGAATGCTGCTGACGATCCTTACCGGGAACGTGGATCTGTCAGTTGGTTCCATCGTTGCATTCGTCGGAGCGGTGTCAGCCACCTTCATCATTTCCTGGGGAATGCCCACTGTACCGGCGCTGCTGCTTTCCCTGCTGATCGGGGCTCTCATCGGTGCATGGCAGGGCTTCTGGATCGCATATGTAAGGATTCCGGCCTTCATCGTCACTCTTGCAGGGATGCTGATTTTCAGAGGTCTGACCATGGTCATTCTCAAAGGCCGTACTCTTGCTCCTTTTACAGGCACTTACACCACGATGAGTTCCGGATTTTTTCCGGATTTCTTAAGCACCGGCGGTGGGCTGCACAACCTGACGCTGGCGACAGGGGCCCTTTGCTGCATATTCTATGCCATTGGAGAACTGAACAACCGAAAAAGCAAACAGAAATTCAACTTTGAGGTATTATCAATGCCCCTGATGGCCGGCAAAATCGCGGCAATATCTGCAGCTATCATGGCAACGTCCTATATGCTGGCCCTGTACAAAGGGATGCCGGTGGTGCTGGTTCTCGTGGGCGCACTGGTTCTGGTCTATTCCTTCATCACCAATAAGACAGTTGTCGGACGACATATCTATGCTTTCGGCGGGAATGAAAAAGCAGCCAGACTATCCGGTATCAAGACCAACCGCGTGTTTTTCTGGGTATACGTCAACATGGGAATGTTATCCGCGTTAGCCGGAATCGTTTTCGCGGGGCGCCTAAATGCAGCTACACCGAAAGCGGGCGTAGGGTTTGAGCTGGATGCCATCGCAGCCTGTTTCATTGGCGGAGCATCTTCAGCTGGTGGAATCGGGACAGTTGCCGGAGCGATCATCGGCGGCCTGATAATGGGAGTTCTCAATAACGGCATGTCCATCATGGGTATCTCAATCGATTGGCAGCAGGCCATCAAGGGATTGGTACTGCTTGCGGCCGTAGCCTTTGATGTCATTACCAAATCAAAATCACGATAGGCTCGTGACCCCAGGGAACCATCCTAAGGAGGATAATCCATGCTGGAAGAAAATCCCCGGGCACCGGGGCTGAAATATATCAGACTGAGAGAATGGCTTCTTGAGAATATTGAGGGCCGTGTGTTCAAATATGGCGATAAGCTGCCATCCGAAAACATGCTGTGCAACAAGTTCACAATCAGCCGCCAGACAGTAAGGAATGCCATCGATCAATTGGAGCAGGAAGGAATAGTCCGGCGGGTCCGCGGCAGCGGCACCTTCGTGGAGAAGATGGTGGAAGCGAAGCCGCGCAACCGAAATATCGGCGTCCTTCTCAGCTACCTTGATGATTATATATTTCCTCAGATCATGCGGGGCATTGAGGAAGTGCTGACAAAGGAAGGCTACGGCATCGATCTGGGAATCACCCACAATCGGCTGGAAAGTGAAGCCAGGTTCATTGAACGCATGCTGGATTCCAATGCCGCAGGAGTCATCGTTGAGGGCTCCCGAAGCGCTCTACCGAATCCGAACCTGGAACTGTACCATCGATTGACTGATGAAGGGATTCCTGTGATTTTTCTGCACAACAGCTATCAGGGACTCGATTTTCCAAAGGTCGTGATGGATGACTGCGGCTGTGCCCGTAAAATGACCGAGATGCTTATTGCCTCAGGTCACCGCAATATTGCCGGGATATTCAAGTCGGATGATATGCAGGGCCATCTGAGATACAAAGGCTATATCGATGCATTACGCAAAGCCGGTTTATCGATATGCGAGGACCACATCAAGTGGTACAACACAGAGGATCTTGATAATGGAAGTGTCATTGGGGATGAGGCGGAGTTTCAGAAATTCATCGCACCCTGTACAGGATTGATATGCTACAACGATCAGATTGCAGCGTTGGCTATCGGTGCGTTGAGCAGAGCGGGCCTGCAGGTTCCGGAAGATATATCCCTTGTGAGCTTTGATGACTCCGTACTTTCCCGTTCGGAAGCATCAGGTTTCACCTCAGCCATCCATCCCAAGAGCATGATGGGTACAGAGGTCGCCAGTCGGCTTGTACGCATCATAAATCGGGGTTCCCAGCCCTTGACACGGTTGAGTCTGGTATTTCCTGTCCATATCGAAGTCAGACCTTCCATAAGGAATCTAAAAAGCGAATAGAGATATGTCGAATCGATATCAGGTACTGCACCTCATTGCGGGTGTCGTACGCTCTTCTTAAGACAAAAAACAGCATAAATGGAAAAAATAGCATATGCGGAGGTGGGCTTATGAAGAAATATACAATTGGGGTCGATTTCGGAACCCTGTCAGGCAGGGCGCTGCTGGTGGATGTAAGTACCGGTGAAGAGGTAGCCACCAGCATGCTGGAATATGCACATGGGGTTATGGATGCCTTTTTGCCGGACGGCACTCCTCTGGGACATGACTGGGCTTTGGAACACCCTCAGGATTATCTGGATGTCCTTTCCCACACCATACCGGAGGTGCTGCGGATCAGCGGTGTGAAGGCTGAGCAGGTGATCGGCGTGGCAACGGATTTCACAGCATGCACACTGCTGCCTGTAAAATCCGATGGAACACCCCTGTGTTTTCTTAAGCCCTTCGATACGGAGCCACATGCCTATGTGAAGCTGTGGAAACATCATGCGGCCCAGGCGGAGGCTAATCGGCTCAATGCAACCGCTGAGGCCATGAGCGAGCCCTGGCTTGCCAGGTATGGGGGGAAAATTTCATCAGAATGGGTGATCCCAAAAATACATCAGACTCTGGACGAGGCACCGCATATCTACAAGGAGGCAGATGCCTTTGTTGAAGCAGCTGACTGGATTGTGTGGCAACTGACAGAAACGCAGACAAGAAATGCCTGTACGGCAGGCTATAAGGCTCTTTGGCACAAACAGCACGGATACCCCTCTCCGGAATTCTTCAAGGCTCTCGATCCAAGGCTTGAAAATGTCGTAAAGGATAAATTGGGGAATGTGATTCATTCATTGGGATCAAAAGCCGGCGTAATCAGTAAAAAAGGAGCTGTTCTTACGGGTCTGCTTGAAGGCACTGCTGTTGCAGTCGGCAATGTGGACGCCCATGTCACTGTGCCGGCAGTGAAGATCGACGGACCGGGAAAAATGCTGGCCATCATGGGTACATCTACCTGCCATATCCTCATGGGAACGGAGGAGCGGACAGTGCCAGGCATGTGCGGCGTGGTTGAAGACGGCGTTCTTGGCGGCTACTATGGCTACGAAGCCGGACAGAGCTGTGTAGGGGATCATTTCGCATGGTTTGTTGAGTCCTGCGTTCCTCAGACCTACCATACTGAGGCTTCAGAACGGGGACTGGATGTCTTTCAGGTTCTAAGTGAAAAAGCCCAGAAGCTGAAACCGGGAGCCAGCGGTTTGGTGGCCCTGGACTGGTGGAACGGCAACCGTTCGGTTCTGGTAGACGTGGATCTCACTGGAATCATGCTGGGAATGACCCTGCAGACCAGGCCGGAGGAAATGTACCGGGCACTGATAGAAGCCACGGCCTATGGTACCCGAAAAATCATAGAAACCTTTGAACAGCATGGTGTACCGGTGGATGAATTCTACGCCGCCGGGGGCATTTCTCAAAAGGACCCGATGATCATGCAGATTTATGCGGACATCATCCGAAAGCCCGTTCGTATTGCCGGAAGCAGTCAGGGACCTGCCCTGGGCTCAGCCATTTTCGCAGCAGTCGCTGCAGGAAAGGCTCAGGGAGGGTATGATACCGTTCCGGAAGCGGCCCGAACCATGGGCAAGCTGCTGGATGTCGACTATCAGCCGGATCCTGCGAATACGGCCGTGTACGACCGATTGTATTCAGAATACGATATCCTGCACGACTATTTCGGCCGGGGAGCCAACGATGTGATGAAACGATTGAAAGCACTGAAGAAGGAAGTCGCGGAATCTGAAAGGAGCATATAGTCATGAAACCACTATCCCACTATGAATTCTGGTTCATAACCGGAAGCCAGCACTTATACGGCCCCGAAACCTTGGAAAAGGTGGCTGAGCATTCACGCATTATTGCCGAAGGGCTGAACAGCGCCCCGGAAATTCCGGTTCATATCGTGTTCAAGCCAGTAGTAAAAACGCCTGATGAAATCACCCGTATCATGAGTGAAGCAAATTTCAATCCCCAGTGCGCGGGGATCATCACCTGGATGCACACCTTTTCACCCTCGAAAATGTGGATCAACGGCCTGAGTATACTCAACAAACCCATGCTCCACCTCCATACTCAGTTCAACAGGGAAATTCCGGTGGATGAGATCGATATGGATTTCATGAATCTGAACCAGTCGGCTCATGGGGACCGTGAACACGGATTTATCGGAGCGCGGCTGAGAAAATCAAGGAAAATTGTTGTGGGCTATTGGGAGGAAACGGCGGTACGGGAGAAAATCGGGGGCTGGGTACGCAGTGCTGTTGGCATTGCAGCAGGCAAGAATCTGAATGTAGTCCGCTTCGGCGACAATATGCGTCAGGTGGCAGTCACAGAAGGGGATAAGGTCGAGGCTCAGATCAAATTCGGCTGGCAGGTCAACACACATGGCGTCGGGGAACTGGCTGCAGGGGTTGCTGCGGTCACTGAGGGTGAAGTGGATGCCCTGATGGAGGAATACCGAAACAGTTACAGCTTGGAAACGGACGATATGGATTCCGTACGCTATCAGGCACGTCTGGAGCTGGCAATGAGCCGTTTTTTCAAAGACAATTCAGTGGACGCCTTTACCGATACATTTGAGGATCTTACCGGTTTGGAGCAGCTGCCGGGACTGGCTTCCCAGCGGATGATGGCCGCAGGATACGGCTTTGCCGGAGAAGGGGACTGGAAAACTGCTGCCATGCTGGCCGTGATGAAAAAAATGGAGGCTGGTCTTGAAGGCGGCACTACCTTCATGGAGGACTACACGTATCATTTCGGCAGGGAGGAGCATCTGGTCCTCGGCGCTCATATGCTCGAGATCTGTCCCTCCATCGCTGAAGGTCAGGTTACGATTTCTGTAGAACATCTGGGAATAGGCGGTAAGAATCCACCAGCCCGTATGAAGTTCCAGGGCCGAGCAGGGGATGCCGTCTGTGCCTCCCTGATTGACATGGGCGGACGTATGCGCCTGATTGTCAATGATGTGAAGGCGGTGACTCCAATCGCCCATATGCCGAAGCTCCCTGTGGCTCAGGTCATGTGGAAGCCCATGCCTGATCTGGCCACATCCGCAGAGGCCTGGATACTGGCCGGTGGAGCTCATCATACCGTGCTCAGCTACTCCCTGAATGCGGATCAT
>CAZEHS010000055.1:0-20690 GCA_964511875.1 uncultured Peptostreptococcaceae bacterium | reverse complement strand
ATAGCGTACATATGACACCTCCTCGTTAGTATACTCGCCAGATACTGGGTATCCGATGTGGATTTCCTGACCCGTTCTGAGCGGATGTCCATCAGTTTAAAATGATACCATAGGGTATATTTATTGTCAAGAGAATAAGGTTGACACTCACTTCACAATACGATAACCTGCCAGATCACGGTTTACCTTAATTGAAATATCCAATCCATAACGGGAGCTCAATCCGGACAAGCCGCCCAAAGCTCCTTTTTGAATATCTGCATTCAGCCGCTCATCAATCTCGATGCATGGGCTTTTTACTGTTGTGTGCTTTGCAAGACGGATCAGTTCCCGATCCAGGTCTTCCAGCATAAGGCCGCTGGAAGATGCCCTGCCGCTGCCTTCACAGCAGGTGCATGGAGTCGTGAGTGTCTCGCGAAGACTCGGCTGCTCCGCTTTTCTGGTCAATTCCAAAATCCCCAGCTTAGTATATCCGATTATTGTCACGGGCATCCGGTCCGGCTTCACAGCTTCACTGAGAGCTGCAGCCACCGCCTGCCGGTTTTCAAGACTTTTCAGATCGATGAAATCGACCATGATCATCCCTGTGGTGTTTCGAATACGCAGTTGTCGGGCGATTTCCAGCGCAGCGGCAATATTCACCCGAAAAAATGTGGACTGTGCATCGCCCGGTCCGATCTGGCCGCCGGAATTGACATCAATCACAGTAAGGGCCCGTGTTGCCTCAAACCACAGGGATCCGCCTCCAGGAAGCGGAATGAACGGATTCAAAGCATCGCGGATGGATTGGTTCAGGTTCTCCGTATCATAAGTCTCCTGAAATACAGGTGACGCCTGTCCCCTCAGCGTCAGGTATTCCAACACCTCTTCGGTCTGGCTCCTGTTATTGGAGCATATCCGACTCAGCTGAGGATCTTTCAGTCGCCGCACCATCCGAAGACCCAGGGAAGCTTCCTTGAAAACCAGCAGCGGAGCAGATCCCAATACACGGTAAGCTGCAATTTTCTGCCACAGTGCCAAAAGTCTGTTGAGCTCCGCCTCTATATCCATCGGATCTGCCGACGCGGCATCGGTACGAACCACGGCCCCCATGTCTTCGGGCAGCATGGACTGGATCAAAGCGCCCAATGCCTTCCTGCGGCCGGATCCTGGAATCTTATTCGAAAGACTGATGATCGGTTCATCCGGAGTAAGAACCAGGTATTTTCCCGGCAGTGTAATGCGAGTGGTCAATTGAACGCCCTTCTCTTCGCGGACATCCTTTATGACCTGAACCAGAATTTCCTGTCCACCTCGTATATGGTCACGGATCTGGGCATCCTTTCGCTTGTCGGGATGCAGGATATCCCGGATGCCGAGATATCCTGATTTATCCAGACCGATATCTACGAATGCAGCATCCAGGCCCGGTTCAACCCGCTCTACACGCCCTTTATATATATGGCCTACAACGGATGGTTTCCCTGCAGGTTCCAATAGGAGATCATCCAGTTCCCCATTTCTGTAAAGGGCAATCCGGTCATAAACAGAACCGGAATCGATCACCAGGGTATTCATGCTCAGTTGATCTCCAAAATTTCCATTCGTTTACCGTCTACCGTGGTAAACAGGTTGGTCCGAATGATTTTTTCGATGGCAAGGTCCGTGTTCCCCATGACGCTCAGTGTCTGTACAAGAAGCTCTGGTTTCAAGCTGCCGCCGGATCCATTGGCCAGGACCATACGCAGTGTTGGAACCAACTCACCGTCGACCGTTGTTATCTCTGCAATCTGCGGACGTATATCAACGGTCTTTCCATCCGATTTACCGCCTTTCTTCTCGACTGGCAGTGTTTCCAATGACAGTACCTGCTGAATCAATTCCTTCATGCGCCAGGATTCAATGAAGCAGTCGAGCAAAACCCTGTATTCCGCCCATGTTACCAAGCTCATCAATGACCGTTTGTCTTCAACATATTTGGCAGTCTCGAAGGTCAACCCACGAGGCAGCGCAACCCTGGACCGTTCCAATACTTCCTGCACAGATATTTTTTCTATCAGTTCCACATCCAGCAATTCAGATACGCTTTCAACACCGACAGAAAGCGGGGATGCAAAGCTGATTCTCGGGTGAGGATTGAAACCCTGTGTGTAGTGAAGCGGCAGATCCATTCGTCGGAAAACCCGCTCCATCAGCCGTACCATTTCCAAATGAGCTACGAAGCGGAGGTGATGCTCCTTATGGTATTTAATTCTGAGTTTGTACACTGCAGACTCCTCCCCCGAATGCTGACGTTATTCCACAACCTGTACAGCCTGTACGGCAGTCCGGTGTGACTGTGCCTTGGACAGCACGGTCGTATTCTTCCTTCAGATAGGCTTTGGTGACGCCTGCATCAATATGGTCCCATGGGAGGATCTCATCAAAGTCACGGCGGCGGTTGGCATAGAATGCCGGGTCAATACCGCAGGCTGCAAAAGCCTCCATCCAGAGATCAAATTTGAAAAACTCATCCCATCCGTCAAATTTCGCCCCAAGTTCCCAGGCCTTCATCAGAACGGATCCCAATCTTCTGTCACCTCGTGCGAACGCACCTTCCAGGAAGCTTACCGTCGCGCTGTGATAGGTGAAACGGATCTTCTTATTCGTGTTGTTCCGCTTGAGATGTTGTTGTTTTTCCTGAAGAACTGCCATTGTATCCTGCGGCTCCCACTGGAAAGGGGTGAAAGGTTTGGGAACGAAGGAGGAGGCACTTAAGGTGACATTTATTCCCGTTGCACGCTGGCCCTTGGGAACCCCATAGAACAGGTCGACTGCCCGCTGTCCTATGGCAGTGATGCCTTCAATGTCTTCCATTGTCTCAGTGGGAAGACCGATCATGAAATATAGCTTGACCCTGTCCCAGCCGGAGCTGTAAACCTCCGTAAGGGTTTTTTCAAGATCTTCTTCTGTGACGCCCTTATTGATGACATCCCGCATGCGCTGTGTCCCAGCTTCAGGGGCAAAAGTAAGACCTGTTTTCTTGATTTTCTGAAGTTCCCGGACGATATCTCCAGGAAAATCATCCAACCGAAGTGAAGGAAGGCTGAGACTTACACGGTTGGCCTCCTGACGTTTGATCAATTCCTGCACCAACTGACGGATTGCGCTGTAATCACAGGTCGAAAGTGAAGTCAGCGACAGCTCTTCATATCCGGTATTTGCCAGCAGTTTATCTGCCAGGGCCATAATGGTTTCCGGAGTTCTCTCACGGTTGGGACGATACAGCATACCAGCCTGACAGAATCGGCAGCCTCGGGTGCAACCCCTGAATATCTCAATCATGGCTCGGTCATGGACGATATCCGTGAAAGGAACGATGACTTTTTCGGGATAATAGGCCGCATCCAAATCCTCCAGGAAGCGTTTCCTGATTGTGGGTCTGGCATTGGCGTGGTTCGGAGCGAAGGATGAAATGATTCCTTCCTCATTGTAAGAGACATCATAAAGCGAAGGGACATAGATTCCGTCAATCAGGGCAGCAGCCTCAAGGAATGCCTTCCTGTTCCGGCGCCCATCCATTTTCGTGTATAGCTCCAACAGCTCAGGCATCATTTCCTCACCTTCACCCAATGCGAACAGATCGATGAAATCTGCCAGCGGCTCCGGGTTATAGGCACAGGGACCGCCCGCCATGACAATGGGATGGGCGGCATTCCTGTCTGCCGATTTCAAAGGGATACCACCCAATGAAAGTGCATTGAGGATATTGCTGTAGCTAAGTTCGTATTGGAGAGTTATTCCCAGCATCTCAAGTTCGTTTAGCGGTGTGCAGGTTTCCAATGTCGTCAGCGGCAGTCCAGCTTCCAGAAGCTTGGCCTCCATATCTACCCATGGGGAAAAGACCCGCTCACAGGTCCATTGGGGCATGGTATTGATCAGCTGATAAAGGATATGCATGCCAAGATGTGACATTCCTACCTCATAGACATCCGGAAACAGAAATCCGAACCGTGACATATCAGATGCATGTGGTTTGACGACAGTGTTGATCTCGCCTCCGATATACCGGCTGGGCTTTTCGACCTGGCTGATGATCTTTTCGTATTCTTTTGAAACCAAGATGTTACCTCCGTTTTTTAAGGTCTCGCGCTGCACTTTGTCGAAACGGCAGTCATACAGAAAATCCGCTTCTCCTGCGGCGCATATACACGTTGTGCACCAGACCTATGGCAATAAGGCTGGTAATGATGGATGTTCCCCCATAGCTCATGAAAGGAAGGGTGACACCGGTGACAGGCATGAGGCCGATGGTCATGCCTATGTTCTCGAAAATCTGGAAAGCGAACAGACAGGCAATTCCGGTCACCACAAGGGAACCGTATAGATCCCTGGACAGGGTGGCAACTGCCATCATCCGGCTGAGTAGCCAAAAAAACAGCAGAATGACGATTGTTCCCCCGATAAACCCGGTTTCTTCTCCAAGAACGGCATATATGAAATCCGATTCCTGAACCGGCAGATAATCATATCGGTGAAAAACACCTTTGAAAATCCCTCTTCCGGACAGCTGACCTGAGCCAATGGTGATTTTCGACTGCATTACCTGATAGTTGCCTGGCAGCGAAGGATCATTGGGATTCAGAAAGGCATCGATCCTGATCCGCTGGTGCGGCTTCATCAGAAAATATGCCAATGGTGTTGCCAGTATGGCAGCTCCAATTCCGCCGTAAAAAAGCCTTCCATTGATATTTGCCACATACACCATTCCAATGGTAATGGACAGGAAAACCAGAGTGCCGCCCAAATCCGGCTGTTTAAGGAGCAGAAGCATGAAGGGTGATGCCAGCAGGATCGGCATCAGGAGATCCTTGATGGTATCCAATTGGCCGCTCTGTTGCTCCAGATATTTGGCAAGAAACAGGATATAGCCCAGCTTTGCGATTTCTGAAGTTTGAAAGTCAATGATCCCAAGATTGATCCAGCTTCTTGCGCCGGCGTGTGCCACTCCCAAGCCGGGCACATATACCAGCAGAAGAGAAAGGATGGAGAGCACGTACACGATCTTGTAGAAGTCACCGAACGTATTGTAATCAATGCACATTACCATGAACATAAGCGCCAGGCCCAGTATGAATGCAACAAACTGAATGACGATCTGACGATTCAGACCTGTTTCCGGGACGTTTGTCGCACTGGCAATCATAAGCATCCCGATGAAGAAAATCAGGGACACCGCCAACATTAATTTTGTATCAATCCCTTTAAGGAGTGTCTGTATCATACGAGTCTCCCGTCTGACACAAGAAAGCCATGGGAATGTGGGTGCCCATGGCAAGTCCTTGTAATTTGATAAGAGCAGGTCACCGTTTCATGTGCTTGATGGGGATATTGGCTACCAGTGCAGGACGATTGCCGTCTTTACCAGGAGTCCGTGTGATCTGGATATCCAGATTATCCTCATCAATTTCCATATATTGAGATATCGCTCTCAACAAATCCCCTTTTACCCGTTCGAGGAATTCAGGGGAGCAGTTAGCGCGGTCATGAACAAGCACCAGCTTCAGACGCTCTTTTGCTACGTTTTTACTCGAATTTTCCCGACTTAAGAATTTTAAAAGATCCAACATAGTATCCCTCCTATCTGCCGATATTGAACAGCTTCTTCAGCCGCAACATGAATCCGTCCTGAACATCCAAATTGATGAATGGTATCTTCTCGCCCATGATCCTGGATGTTATATTCCTGAATGCTTGCCCCGACAGGGAGTTCTCAATACAGACAGCAGGCTCTCCACGGTTTGTTGTGATTATGATGTCCTGATCATCAGGTATGATCCCGATGAGATCGATGGCCAGGATATCCTGCATGTCTTCAATGGTCATCATATCGCCTCGCTTGACCATATCATATCTGATCCGATTGACTACAAGCTTGGGATCACCTAAATCAGCGGCCTCCAGCAGACCTATGATCCGATCCGCATCACGGACTGCGGATATTTCAGGCGTAGTTACGACTACTGCCCGATCGGCACCTGCAATTGCATTCTTAAAGCCCTGTTCAATCCCAGCCGGGCAATCCACGATGACATAGTCATGATTTCCCTTAAGTTCCCGACAAAGAACCCGCATCTGTTCTTCCGTTACAGAGTTCTTATCCTTCGTCTGTGCTGCCGGGAGCAGAAAGAGCCCATCATAGCGTTTGTCCTTTATCAGAGCCTGTCTTGTTTTGCAGACTCCAGTGACGACATCGACAATATCATATACGATACGATTCTCAAGGCCTAAGACAACGTCCAGATTCCTGAGCCCGATGTCGGCATCCACTACGACGACTTTCTTACCCCGAAGTGCAAGACCCGTTCCGATATTGGCCGTGGTCGTCGTTTTACCAACGCCGCCCTTACCAGAGGTTACTACGATTACTTCACCCATTATGATCCTCCTGTTGATACGATTCGCTTTAGTAAGGCACTTTGACTAATTTTTGTTTTTTGTTTGCACTTAATCATTTACACTGTCGGCTCGAAAACGATCCGTCCATCATGGATACGGGCCAGTTCCGGATATTCCGGATTCTCATATCCTTCATCCGGCGAGCGGGTAATGAACCCTGCTACACGCAATTGAGTGGGCTCAAGTTTATTGGCAGCAACAAAGGCATTCTCGTCGCCGCTGCGCCCGGCATGGGCAAACCCTTTCAAAACTCCCATCACGATGATGTTCCCATCAGCAATCAATTCTGCGCCGGGCTTGACATCACCCATGACAATGAGATGACCGTGGGATTCGATCCGGGTCCCGCTTCTCAGGTTTCCCCGATGGAAAACCGTATCTCCAATCACCTGATACCCAGGCTCTTCATGAATCAACGGCTGAGGAACCCCTTCCAGATCAGAAATCAGTTTCGGCGATTTATTGAGCGGTTTATCCACCATATCCAGTCCGAATTCATCTGAAACAATTCCACGTACCGCTTCAACTTCATCGGCATCCAGACTCCTTTCAAGAATTCCGATGACTCTGGCACCCTTGAAAAATTCACTGGCACCAGTAAGGCGTTCACGCAGATGCTTGAGAATCTCTTCTATTGGCGCTTCAGTATCAAACTGGAGGTAAATACCTTCCCGATGGCCTTTAAATTCAATCAAATTATTAGAACTCATTGGTTATAGCCTCCGATTACAAGGGTCTTGAACAGTTCCAGTATATCACATCCCACCCCTGCAAGGCACGGAGAAAAACAAGCAGTCATCCTATTGCAGGTTGGAATTCGCATCCACGCTCTGTACACCGCCTCCGACATCTGCAGGCTGAAGTTTGAAGTATTTTGCGTAGATATCCTTAACGATGGGGCCTGCATAACCGCCGGCCCCCCCCTGCGGGATCAGTACGACTACAGCGATTTCAGGTTTATCGTAGGGTGCATAGGAGACAAACCATGTGAAGTTATCATATCCGTCCTTATATTGATCGATGTTCTCATCTTTAACACTGCCGTTGCTGAGCCTCTTGATCGCCTCCCGCATGGCAGAGCCCTTACTAAGCTGATCATATGCAAAATAATTATTGATCTTTTCATTCAGCTTTGTCTTAAGTTCGGGATCCGTTGCAGCCTGCAGCTGTTGTTCCAAAGCGCCTAGATCCTCATTGCGCTGTGCCAGGATTTTTACGGCAGCATCGTCCACCTGTGAGTAACTCAGCCTTGGAGCGATTAGCCGAAGGTACTGCTTGATATAATCTTCTTCCCTTTCCGGCGGTAATTTGCCTTCTTTTTCGGCGGTACCGGTTTTTGCAGCAACCTTTATCGGAAAACCTGCAAAGGTTGCTCGTGAAGTCCCTCTGGCTCCGTTGGCTACAAGGTACATCCCCTCACGCAGGATATGCATGATATCCTTGTCGTTGATGTATTCCGGTTTTTCTCTTACTGGAGCAACTCCGTCAACAGATTTGACCAGTGTAAGTTTATTGAGTGTTCCGTCATTGGCGACAGCAGCAACGTATCGTGCCATCTGTAGGGGTGTATACGCATGACTGCCCTGTCCGATAGCCAGATTGAAGGTGTCCCCTTCGAACCATTTCATCTGTGAGAAAAAGCTGAACTTTATGATATCAGCCAGTCCCTCCGTATATGTTTCATCAGGATTGGCACCCAATGCGATAAGACGCTTGACCAGTGCCCGTCTGCCCAGATTCTCATCCGCCATGGCACTGATTTTCTTCATCAGGTCCTTGAACTGGTCATCATCCTGAATCATTTCTGCAGGAAAATACTTGGGACCGATCTCTTTCACCTTACTGGCAAGAGTCCTAAGAAGCTGCTGCTTCTTCTTCTCCGGATCAGGAACACCGGCGACAGTTTCACCGATTTCAACACCGGAAGCCTCATCCAGACCGAACAGTCTTGCATATTCAATAAGTTTTGCCGCATTCATATCTATGCCCAAGGAACGGTTCTTGTAGTAATCCTTTCCGTTCGACACATCAAAGAAATAGTAATTGCAGGAGACTTCCAGGGCGTGAGGCAGATCGACATACCCATGATTCCCATGATTCTGGTTCCAGATCCAGCAGGCACGCGTCGTACCATCAGCCGTCTTGATGGCACCTCCATCCATTAATTTCAGAGCTGGCGACAACCCCTGGGCTACTGCAGCGTATCCGGTTATCATTTTGAATGTGGAACCGGGCTGAACCGCAGTCTGAGCTGCGAGGTTGAATAAAGGCCGGGGCGCCAGAGGGTCCCTGGGGTTTTGAGGCTGTAAGGACGCCCAATCCTTACTGCTTATGCCTGTTGAGAACAGGTTCAGGTCATAGGAGGGATAATTTGCCAAAGCCAGGATTTCGCCGGTCTTTACATCCACAACAACAGCTGCCCCACTCCGTGCTTTCGGAAAGGTCTTGGAATAGTTGTAGCTTCCCCAAGGACTCTTATAGGTCCCACCGACCTGAATGGCTGCCAGAGCTTTCTCCAGCGATTCATCAGCGGTTTTCTGGAGCTCAACATCGATTGTAAGTGTGATGCTCTTCCCTGATTTCGGATTCTCACTCTCGACACCATCGATGTCCCGGTTCACTTCACGGACCTGACGGCCATAGGCATCGACTTCGATGTATTTGAATCCGTTCTGCCCCCGCAAGGTGCTTTCATATGCCCCTTCGATGCCTGATTTGCCGATCAGGTCCCCAGGAAGATAGCCCTTTCCGGTGACGAAGGTCTCATATTCCTTTTCTGACGATATCTTTCCCATGTACCCAAGTACATGGGCTGCCTGGTTTGTGAAAGGGTAAACCCTTACAGGTTCAATTTCAACCTTGATTCCTGGCAGGTCCATTCCCATTTCTTCAATGAGGATCGCTGTTTCTTTTGTGATTCCATTGGCTATTTTCACAGGCTCGTATTTGCGGTAGCCCTTTTCCCTAAGTGCGTGATAAAGAGCCATGATCTTATAAGTATCCTCATTCGAATACGTATCAGGGACCTTGAATTTCTGCCGGATCTTCTCATAGGCTTCTTCTGCGGAAGTTGTCTCAGGAAGATTATAAAGGGAAAGGAATTTCTTTTTTTCCAATTGAGGAGTGAACTTCATCTCTTTTACAGAGATTGGCAAAATAACTCCCTTGAGAATAAGGAATTTTTGAGCAGTGAGGACATCTACATCCGCCGAAATCTGCTGCTGCTCACGGACCTGTTGGAATACCTGCTCAGCTGTCATGCTCTGATCATAGCCATTGGCAGCCAGCCAATCCTTAGCGTCCACTTCGGACTGATAGTAAGGGGTTTCTCCCTGAAATCGAATGGGGAATTCGATATGATCCTCCCCTTTCTCATCCAATATGGTGAAAATCCGGACTGCCACTTTACTGAATGCTTCTGCAGGGAGCTCGCCTGACATCAATTGAACTGTGAATGCAGTGGTATTGCCTGCCAGCATCTGGCCATTCCGGTCGAGGATTTCTCCTCGCTTGGCGACTTGCGGAATTTTCTTTAGACGTTTATTCAGGGACATCTCCCGATAATCACTTCCGTCCACGATGGTTACAATGGCCAGCTTGAAAATCAAAAGACAGGTTACCACCAGAAAAAACAATTGTATGTGACTCTTGCGATCAAAAAATTTGTCAAGCATGGGAAACCTCTCAATTCAGACCATATCCATATACTTTCGAAAAAACCCTACGGTAAAAAAGCAGACACACACCTGTGTTATATAGCGCTTCCAGAGGAATCAGACGGGTCAGCACATATGAGATGCTGTTCGTTTCATCTGCAAGGTATAATATGGAGTAAGTGAACATATAGAAAAATACGGTCGCTCCTATGATCAATATCGAAGGGGTCAGTCGATTGTCCTTGAAAAGCTTGCTCTCAATCAACCCAACCCCCAACGCCACCAGACCATAGATAACCGTGTGGATCCATAAGGCTTTTGAGAAAAAAAGATCCTGCATCAGACCTGCAGCGAGACCGAAGGTTAACCCTTTGACTAGGCCTCCCAGCATTGAAATCACGACAACCAGGATCAGCGCGGTATTCGGTGCGATGCCGAATATCCGTATATATGGCGCCAGGGTCGTATGGACTATGAAATTCAGCACAGCTATGAGAATCATATAACGGGTTTTCATGAAGTCCGCCTATTCAACGAAGGAATTGGTCTTGGGAATGACAAAGACCCGTTCAAGTTTCAGGAAATCAACTTCGGGTTTCACAACAATCTCCTTGAGAAGATTATCCTTATTTATTATGACCTCGGCTATTTCTCCAATCAGTATTCCCCGTGGATAAATACCAAGTCCTGAGGTGATTATCTTTTGACCCGTATGAACCACTGCCTGCGGATCATAAAGGTAGCCGTTCAATGAGCCATCGACATTTCCAATGACCCGGCCATCGAAATTGTTCTGGACATCCATGATTTCAAAACCAACTGCACTTTTGTTATCAATGATGCTGATGACCTTGGCCCAATCATCTCCAACCTCATATACCAGACCGACCAGACCTTCACCGCAGAGCACTGTGCTGTTCTTCAAGACACCCTGTTTGGATCCGACATTGATGACAAAAAGGTTGTACCAGTTTCCCGGATCCTTCGCAATTATGTCACAAGTGACGAAATTGCTTATGTTCTGAGATTTAGCATAATTCAATGAAGCATGCAAACCAGCCAGGTCGTTTAGCTCCTGACTGGTTAACGTCGCTTTGATCAGATCTTCTCTGAGCTTTTCATTCTCAGCTTTCAACCGGGCATTCTCCGTTCCATAGGACCATACATCAACCAGCGGTGCCAGACGTTCTCCAACAGCATTTCCTGCACCGTGGAGAGTCATTTGAACCGGTGTGATCAATGCTCCGATAAGGTTCTCCATAGATGTGACACGACTGCGTCCACCCATGGTCAACCCAATGACAACTATCAAGACTGCCGCTGCAGCCATAGTCAGCCATGCCCGCCACTTCATATTCAGATTCATATGTTCACCGTTATCCAGTTCTTTACTTTTTGGATCGGATAAATACTGCTTTCAGCATATCAAAGTTCTCCAAAGCAATTCCGGTTCCCAGTGCGACGCAGTCCAAAGGATTCTCGGCAATCCTCACAGGCATTTTTGTTTCATTGTGAATCAGACGATCAATGCCCTCAAGCAATGCACCTCCGCCGGTCAGCGTGATTCCCTGTAGCATGATGTCAGAAGAAAGCTCGGGAGGTGTTTTTTCAAGCGTGCTCCTGATGCCTTCAACGATAATATTCACTGGTTCCCTCAGAGCCTCGAGAATTTCCACCGAACCCACTACAAGGGTTTTAGGCAGGCCAGTCACCAGATTCCGACCTGTGACTTCCATCCTCCGTTCAGGCCCGGCAAAGGCAGAACCGATTTCTATCTTGATCTGTTCAGCAGTACGTTCCCCGATCATCAAGCTGTATTCCCGCTTGATATAGTTGGAGATGGCTTCATCCATTTCATCGCCGCCGATACGGACTGATTTGGCTGTAACTATTCCACCAAGGGAGATGACGGCAATTTCAGTTGTTCCGCCGCCGATATCCACTACCATGCTGCCATTTGGTTCTGCTACAGGCAGACCTGCCCCTATGGCAGCTGCCATGGGTTCTTCGATGAGTAGGGCATCCTTGGCTCCAGCAGAAATAGCAGCTTCGATGACTGCCCGTTTTTCAACCTCCGTGACTCCACATGGCACTCCGACAACGACGCGGGGTGCAAAGAACATGGATTTCTTGGGATTTGCCCGCCGAATGAAATATTTGAGCATTTTCATTGTGATGTCAAAATCTGCTATGACGCCATCCCGTAAAGGCCGAATGGCAACAATGTTACCCGGGGTCCGACCGATCATTCTTTTAGCTTCAAGGCCTACGGCTAGCACTTCTCCGGTATCCGTACGAAGAGCGACAACAGACGGCTCCCTGACAACAATACCTTTCCCTTTAAGATTCACCAGCGTATTGGCAGTACCCAAATCTATTCCCATATCCTTATTTCCGAACTTGAACATATTTTCTCCTTTCAGAATCAACCGACCTGATTTTCTTTAAAACTGTAATATCTCCCATTGCCTACAATCACATGATCAATCACTTCTATACCCATCAATATCCCCGCATCAGTCAACCGCTTAGTCAGAAGACGGTCTTCGTCACTGGGACTCGGATTTCCACTTGGATGATTATGTACCAGAATCATAGTTGAAGCGTTCTTACGAATGGCCTTCTCAAACACATCACGGGGATGTACCAGTGAGGCGTTCAAGGTCCCTACGGATATTGTCTCATACCCTAAAACCTGTTTTCTGTTATTTAACAGAAGAATTCTAAACCATTCCTGACGGAGGTCCTTCATGTCTTCAATCAGATACGCAGCAACTTCACGAGGGTGATTGATGATTCGCGGGTTCATCAGCCTGGCTCGAGTCAAACGTCGTCCAAGCTCCACTCCGGCAAGTATCTGGCAGGCCTTCGAAGGACCGATGCCTGTCACCTTTCCTAAATCTTCAACACTGCATTTTCCCAAGTGATGGAGGCCATCCTCGGAAAGAGCCAGAATCCGGTTTGCAAGATCCAGAGCTGAAAGATCTCGGGTTCCGGTGCGGATGAGTATGGCAAGCAGTTCAGCATTGGAAAGCATCTCTGACCCATTCTGGATCATTTTTTCTCTGGGTCGTTCCTGAGGTGCCAGATCTTTGATGGAAAAACCGTTCTCTGGTTTCATACTGTTCCTCGCTGGATTCAATCATGGCGCATCAGGCGATACCCGAATCGCTGCTCCAGAAGCACACCCAATCTCTGAACGGGAAGACCGACTACGTTGAAATAGTCTCCCTTGATCCCCTCTATAAAAAGAGCCCCTTTGCCTTGGATCGCATAGGCTCCAGCTTTTCCCAAAGGCTCTCCGGTTGCAATATAGCTTCGGATCAGTTTATCTGACATCTGCTTCATTTGAACCGTTGTACAAACTGCATCAACAACCTTTTCATCCGTTCCGGCCCTTACAACAGCAATGCCTGTATAAACCTGATGCTCTCTTCCCTGAAGACGTTCAAGCATCTGATACGCATCTGTATCATCCTGAGGTTTTCCCAAATACCCATCACAGTATACCAGGGTATCAGCTCCGATTACCAGCGCCCCTTCGGGAATCCGCGACGCCACATCCAGAGCCTTTTCAAGAGCAAGGGCCATGACAGTGACCTCCGGAGAATCCGAAGCGTTCACGGGCTCTTCGATATCGCTGGTGATGATTTCAAATGATCTGTCGAACAGACTAAGTATTTCTTTGCGGCGGGGAGACCCTGACGCAAGAATCAGCTTTTCCATGAATTGTTCCATCCTTATAACTTTCTGAATATGAACACAGCCGCCATGATCCCGATGATTGCTGCAAGATTAACCTGCATGGTCAGACCCAATGTAAGGATAATGACGCTGAGGTCAACTGTTACAGGCTGAAAACCGATTGATTTTCCGTAGGCCAGTATTGGAACAACATCTTTTAAAAGTTCTCCAAGTATACCGCCCAGAACCAACCCGACTAAGAGAACCAACAGGAACGACAATGTGCTCTGAGAGGATTTCATCCCCGCCTCCAATTCGGCATGAAGCCAAAAAAATTGCCCCTCAGGGCTGGTTTTGAATATATTTACATGAGTCAACCTTCAAGTATCAGTTTAGCATTTGTAATCAGGGGTGACAAGCATCTTTTCCTCCCTGTCATTACCCCCTCCATGAAACGGCCCCGGATGGGGGTTATACCATCCGGGGCCAGGGTACTATTTTCAATTCAACCTACTCAGTTTCAGGATGCTTCCTGTTGGCAAGATCTCCGGCAATCGCTTTTGTAGGACATTTCTCCACGCAGATCATGCAGGACGTGCATTTGTCATAATCGATCTTGGCAAGATTGTTTGTTACATGGACAGCATCGTAAGGACAGCTCTTCTGACAAATTCCGCAGGCAATGCATGCAACGCCGCAGTTTTTGCGCACTTGAGCGCCTCTTTCTCTGTTGTTGCAATCGACTACAACTTCTTGTCCATAAGGGACATATTCAATGACGTCCTTCGGACAGGCCTTTAGACAAAGACCGCATGCCACGCACTTTTCCGGATCGACCTCAGCCAAGCCATTGGCCTTCACATGGATAGCATCGAAGGGGCATACCCGTTCACACGTGCCCAGACCCATACAACCGCTCTGACAGGCTTTACTCCCCCCCGACAGCATCGCAGCCGCTTTGCAGTCGGTTATCCCCTCATATTCGAACCGCTCCAGGGCTTTATCACAATCCCCTTTGCATAGAACCCTTGCCACCTGCCGCGGACCGCTGGAGATTTCAAGGCCCATGACAGCAGCTACTTTTGCCGCACATTCCGGGCCGCCGACAGGGCATCCGTTTACAGGCGCTTCCCCAGCAGCGACAGCATTTGCAAAAGCGTCACATCCCGGATAACCGCAACCGCCGCAATTTGCACCCGGAAGCGCTTCCCTTACTGCAATAGCACGTGGATCGATTTCAACTGCGAATTTCTGTGATGCAAACGCCAGAGCAGATCCAAAGATAAGACCCATTGCACCAAGGCTGCCACTGGCGATCAAAATGCCGCTGATATTCATGTCAGTGCCCTCCTTTTAAACGAGTCCTGAAAAACCCAGGAATGCGATGGCCATTAAACTTGCAGTAATCAAAGCGATGGGAAATCCTTCAAATGGTTTCGGAATATCCGAGAGTTCAAGACGTTCACGAATTCCTGCGAACAGGACGATCGCCAGCATGAAGCCCAAAGGCGCAGCCACTGAATTCACCAGGGATGCTATGAAGCCATATTTATACTGAATATTAAGAAGAGCAAGACCCAAAACAGCACAGTTTGTAGTAATCAGAGGGAGATAAACCCCAAGGGCCTGATACAGGGTGGGTGATGTCTTTTGAAGAACGAATTCTACGAACTGTACCAGAGCGGCGATTACCAGAATGAAGGCACCGGTCTGCAGGTATTCCATCTCGAGAGGTACAAGAAGATAGTAGTATACAGCCCAGGTGATCGTCCCTGCCATCGTGATGACAAAGGTTACGGCCATACCCATCCCGGTTGCGGTTTCAACCTGCTTGGAAACCCCAAGGAAGGGGCAGATTCCAAGGAATCTGGAGAGCACGAAGTTGTTGACAAGGATCGCGCTTACAATGATGACGAACAGACTTGTTTGTTCCAAAGATTTCCCCTCCTTTACGCAGCTTTTTTACGGTTCTTGATGACGTTGTTGATTGCCAGCAGGAACCCAAGAGTCAGAAACGCACCCGGTGGCAGGATCATGATCAGGGCAGGCTGATAAGCCGGTCCAAGAAGATTGAAGCCGAAAACTGATCCGTTTCCTAAAAGTTCCCGGATTGCACCCAGAATTGTCAGGGCCATTGTGAAGCCCAATCCCATTCCGATACCGTCCAATGCAGAATCAACCACTGTATTCTTGAAGGCAAAAGCTTCGGCACGGGCCAGGATCAGACAGTTGACGACAATCAACGGAATGAATATTCCCAGTGCAGTAAACAGCCCTGGAGTGTACGCTTCCATCAGCATGCTGACAATGGTTACAAAAGATGAAATGACTACAACAAAAGCCGGAATACGGATCTTATTGGGTATGAATTTCCGGAGCAAGGAAATAGCAACGTTGGATGCGATCAGAACGGCTGTTGTTGCCAGTCCCATGCCGATGCCGTTCTCAGCTTTCGTTGTTACTGCTAAAGTGGGGCACATCCCGATCAGTTGGAAGAAAATCGGGTTTTCCTTAATCAAACCGTTAGTAAGATTGCTCAGTTTCATAGCTGTCCACCCCCTATTGTTTCAGCGCCATGACGGCTTTGATAGCTGAGTTGACGCCATTGGTCATACAACGGGAAGTGATGGTGGCTCCCGTGACTGCTGAGATTTGAGTTTCACTGGCATCCGGCGTCTTGATCAGTTCCAAGGGGCCGGTAACGCCTTTTCCTGTAAACTGAGATACGAATTTCGGCTCTCCAATGACAGTTCCCAGTCCTGGAGTTTCAGTATTCTGTCCCATTTTTACGTTGACGATCTTTCCTTCATTGTCGATGCCTGTCATAATCTCTACCGCTCCAGCGTAGCCGGAGGGCTTGGCTTTTACAAAGTAGCCTATGACATCGCTTCCCTTCTTGCCTACAAACACCTCAGCAATGGTAGCATCCGTTCCCTGAAGCGCCTTCAAGCCTGCTTCATCCAGAACCTCGAATGTATCCGCCAGAGGAAGAACATCCTTACGGCTTTGTTCAGCCGCCAGCTTCCGCTGTTCAAGGATTTTCGGCTCAGTGACTTCCTTCGCATATGCCAAAAGAGCTGTTGCAACGAAGCAGATGATGAAGAGGATGATTCCTAGTTTTACGATTTCCTTCATGTCCAGTTTCATGCTTTTGCACCTCCGAACACTTTGGCAGCTGTATATTTTTCAATCAGAGGCGTAGCAACGTTCATGATCAGGATGGAATAGCAGACGCCTTCAGGATAACCGCCGTAAAAACGGACCAGGGTTGTTATGATACCGCATCCAAGTGCAAAAATCAGCTGTCCACGGTATGTAACTGGTGATGTCGAATAATCGGTGGCCATGAAGAATGCTCCGATCATCAACCCCCCTGTTACCAGGTGGTATGCGCCCATTGCCGGGTTGAATCCGGAGAATAGTGTGGCAAGGATAAAGACGGTTCCAAGGTATACAGCGGGGACATGGAATTTGATGACCCCTTTCCAGATCAGATACAAACCACCAAGCAGTAACAAAATCGCACTGGTTTCACCGATTGAACCGCCTACGAAGCCCATTGCGGCATTGGAGAAACTTGGCAGGTTAGTAACATCGCCCAGTTTCAGCATGCCGAGTGGAGTTGCTGAAGTGACAGCATCCGCAGCACCGAGAACGAAGGGTGCATGCCATGAGGTCATTGCGACCGGATAGCACGCCATCAGGAATGCCCGGCCTGCATGGGCGGGATTCATGAAGTTGTGCCCCAATCCTCCAAACAATTGCTTAACAACGATGATAGCAAAAGCTGAACCAAGGAAAGCCATCCAGATCGGCAAAGATGGCGGCACACAGAGTGCCAGAAGCAATCCGGTCAAGACAGCACTGAAATCATTGATGGAAATTTTCTTCTTCCTGATTTTCTGCACCGCAGCTTCAGATAGGACCGCACCCAGGATGCAGGCCATGATGACGAAAGCAGCATGCATACCGAATATATAGATGCCCCACAATGTTGCGGGCGCCAGGGCAATCAGCACCTGGATCATTGTCTTGCTGACGGTTTCATCCGTCCTTACGTGAGGTGATGATGATACGATAAGTCTTTGCTCCATTGACGGACCTCCTCTCTATTTTGACTTTCGGCGATTGGCAAGGATTTCACGCTTTGCCAGCCGGATGGATTGAAGCAGCGGTCGTCTGGAAGGGCAGATGAATGAACAGGATCCGCATTCGATGCAATCCATCGCGTTATACTTCGCAGCCATGTCGAATTGATCCTTCAGAGAATAGGCGCTGATTGTGAGCGGTTGGAGATAAGCCGGACAGATTTCGACGCATTTTGCGCAGCGCATGCAGTTATCCGGTTCAGGGGTTGTCGCATCCTCCGGTGATAGAATCAGAATCCCTGAAGTTGTCTTGGTAGATGGCATATCATCTGTATGGGCAGTAATTCCCATCATCGGACCGCCCATGATCAGTTTACCGGGAACACCTTGATATCCGCCGCACTGATCGATGATTTCCTTTATATTAACGCCTACCTTAATCCTAAGGTTTTTGGGATTGACAATACCTTTCCCGGTTACCGTACAGATCCGCTCCACCAATGGCATACCCGTCTGAATCGCATCAGCGACAGCAGCAGCTGTTGCCACGTTGTTAACGACGGCACCCGCATCCATTGGCAATCCGCCTGATGGCACCTCCCGTCTGGAAACCGCCATTATCAACTGTTTCTCAGCCCCTTGCGGGTATTTTGTATGCAAGGCAACAACTTCTACTGCATCCTCCGGTTTAATTGCCCCCCTCATTTTCTCAATCGCATCCGGCTTGTTATTCTCAATGCCGATGTAGCCCTTCTCAACACCTAATACTTTCATAATGGCTTTAAGACCGAAAATGACCTTTTCCGGATCTTCAAGCATCAACCGATGATCGGCAGTCAGGTAGGGTTCACATTCTGCTCCGTTCAGGATGACTACATCGATTTTCTTGTCAGGAGGAGGTGACAGTTTTACATGGGTTGGAAAACCAGCTCCACCCATTCCAACTATCCCTGCATCCTTGATGATTGCAAGGATTTCCTTCCCACTGAGTGAATCCAGAGTTCCTTTCGGCTGCACACTCTCATGTACCGCATCAAGTCCATCCGACTCGATTATCACACAAACCGCCTGACCTCCAAGAATTTCCTTGGTAATAACGTCTTTCACTGTTCCTGAAACGCTGCTGTGAACAGGTGCTGAAACGAAAGAGCCAGGTTCACCGATTTTCTGGCCGACCTTCACTGAGTCACCTTTCTGTACCAGCGGTTCGCATGGAGCTCCAATATGCTGCCTGAGTGGTATCACCACCACCTGAGGATCTGCCGCCTTTTCTATGGCCAGATGCTCAGTGGACTTCTTGGCATGCGGCGGGTGAATCCCACCCTTGAACGTCAGAAGACCCATTGCTTTCACCCCTTTATTCAGAATTAATGGACTTTGTCAAACATCGTTGTTTAATTATACGTTCCATCCTTAAATATTTTACACCAATACACCTCCATGTCAAACAAAGTTTTTTCAATGTCTCCACATAAATGCACTGTAAAAAATCGAGCCGGCTGGACTCATTGCGTCCAGCCGGCTATCCATTCGTTCATTCTTTTAATTAACCACTTCCCTGCCCCAATCGACCAAAAGATTCTATGGCGTCTAAAAGACCCGGCCACAGGATTTTCCTGTCAAATGTTTTGGTGTTCTTCGCCTTTTCAAGATAGTGCACATACTCTGTCAGATAAGACTTGAGTCGGTTCTGCAGTTCCTGATCCTTCTCTCCGACCTGCATGTTCTCCACTATGGTCTTCATATCTGACAGATTGCTTATTTGCTTCAAAATTAAAGATTCATGAGTCTTAGAAATAAACCGCTTGCCTTCATACACATAATAGGTGTCACATAATTCCCGCAGCATTTCAGGAATTTCAATGAAGGTATCATCCAAGAAACTCTGAAGCAGGATGCTGTCAGGATTAAGGAGCGTCATTTTAGCCGGTATAGTGGTCTTATCAGAAAAACCTGCCACACCTTCCGAAGCCAGAGCCGACTGAATCGAGTCAGCCTGTTCGCGAGAAAAAAAGCTCATCGTGACTACTTTTGACTGATCGCCGCTAATGACAATTATGCTGCCGTAGCCCATTTCCTTAAGTTTCCGGCTTAGTTTTTCCGCCCCGTGAGGATCCTTGAAGCTGCCAACCTGAATCCGGTAGTATTCCAATCCCGGAAGCCCGGCTGTGATAGCCTGTTCGTTTTCTGCTGACGGTTCTGTTGGTGTTTTCTCAGTTACCGCGTCTGTTGATCCTGTGATCTTTGCCAGATCAGCCTTGATGTTGGAAGCCCCTCCATCATTGGTGATAGGTTTATCCGGGTTCATTGCATTTTGTTCATCCCAAATCATCCAGATCTGAATTCCGAAAAATCCTACGAATAGAACGATCAATGGTAAAAGAAATTTCATAATCCTGAAAACGCCCTTTTTTCTCGGGGCGTCGTTGGGGTCAGCCAAAGCTTCCACCTCACTTTGAAACCTTTTGTCTGCATTATATCATAATAGCAATCCGTTCAAGGATTATTGCAACAATTACAGCATGGCGAGTCGATGTAAATGGTATAATTGGATTATGCAGTTTGAATGCCTTGCAGACCGAAAAAGTAGAATCAGGAGCCCTCCATGGAATTCATGAATGTACAACAGTTGTTTCAGGAAAAAATGAATGAGATTCAGAGCCGCATTCCGATTCGCCTTGGAGGCATTCCTTCTTTTCAGGATATACTTGGCTTTGAAACAACAAATCCCGAAAATTCGGTGACAAAAGATTTCACGACCGGTACTTCTGATTATGATTCCCTCATTCGTAAGACCGCGGATGCAAACGGGGTTGATTTTTCTCTTATCAAGGCAGTCATCGAA
>CAZEHS010000054.1:0-20950 GCA_964511875.1 uncultured Peptostreptococcaceae bacterium | reverse complement strand
TGAAGTCGCATCGGACCAGAACCCGTTTCCCTGAAACCTGGACATCTTCAATTGTCTTCTTGTTATATGTTGCCATTGAAAGCCTCCTAGTCAGTTACATCAGTAGGATCGTGTCCCGCGGGTACGGGGGTGACTATTTGCTCATCATGTGCTTGACAAGGTCAACCACGCGGTTGGAGTAGCCCCACTCGTTGTCGTACCAGGAAACCACTTTGAAGAAACGCTTTTCGCCTTTAAGGTTGTTCTGGAGAGTTGCAAGGGAATCGTAGATGGAAGAACGCTTGTCATGGATAAAGTCAGAGGAGACCAGCTCTTCGTCGCAGTAACCAAGGATATCCTTCAGGTAGGTCTCGGAAGCTTTTTTCAGCAGGCCGTCGATTTCTTCTATGGAAGTATCGCGGGACGCTGTGAATGTCAGGTCAACGACTGAAACTGTAGGAGTAGGTACACGGAAGGACATTCCGGTCATTTTCCCCTTCGTTGCAGGAAGTACTTCGCCAACAGCTTTGGCTGCACCGGTGGTGGAGGGAATGATATTGATGGCTGCAGCACGTCCGCCTCTCCAGTCTTTCTTGGAAGGCCCGTCAACCGTTTTCTGTGTAGAAGTGTAAGAGTGGATTGTAGTCATCAGGCCTGTCTCAACACCGATACCTTCTTTCAGTATTACATGGACAACAGGAGCCAGACAGTTGGTTGTGCAGGAAGCGTTGGATACGATATGGTGCAGTGCAGGATCGTATTCATTTTCGTTAACGCCCATTACAATGGTCTTCACATCGCCTTTACCGGGTGCAGAGATGATAACTTTCTTAGCACCAGCTTCCAGGTGACCCTTCGCTTTTTCTGAATCGACGAAAAGTCCTGTGGATTCAATTACATACTCAACACCCATTTCTTTCCAAGGAAGATCTGCAGGGGATTTCGTTGCTGCAATGCATTTTGTCTCAAAGCCATTAACAACCAGGATATCATCATCAGCCAAATCCGGGCTGCTTTTCTTAGTGGTGACATCACCCAGGAATTTGCCCTGAACAGAATCGTATTTCATCTGATATGCAAAATAACTAGCATCCGTGGACACATCTACAACCGCAACTACGTCAATTTCCTTACCCAGAAGTCCCTGTTCAGCCATAGCGTTGAATACCAGTCTTCCAATTCTCCCAAACCCATTGATTGCCACTTTAATCATTTACATTTCCTCCTCATATGTTTTTAATATTTGTTCTGCCGCCTGTTCATCTGTAACCAGTACAAGTGCTTCATTGAGCTTCGAAATGGAGATGATTGCCTCCGCTTTCTCCGCGCCTCCTGCAACCGCAATGATGTGTTTCAATTTTTTAAACTGTTCAAGTGAGATTCCGATAGTGCTGAGTTCATGTACGATCTGGCCTTCCTGATTGAAGTAGTACCCAAACGCCTCAGCCACCGCCCCCTTCTCAATTATCGAATCAATTTCCTCTTTTTTCAGGTTTCTGCGTCGTGCCATCGTATCCGCTTTTCCGACACCAAAAACCAGGATATCAATTCGTTCCACAAGATCGACAATTTCACGGATCAATGGCTCGTTCATCAAAGTTTCAATAGAAAGCTTCGATAAGAAGTCTGGCGTGTACAATTGCTTATACTGTACGTCCAGCTTTTTTGCCAGCTTTTCAGCCAGGGTGTTAGCCTGATATTCAGCTTTGTCACCCAAACCGCCTCTGGCAGGAATGACAATCAGATCCTCCTGGCGTTTCCCATCCCTCCGGTACGCATCAATAAGATGGTAGAGTGTGGAGCCTCCGGTGATTCCTATGACCTTCCCTTCAGGTATAACTGTCCTCAGATAACCCGCCGCTGCTTTCCCAATATCCCTAAGGGCAGCGCCCCAATTATTCACTTCACTGGGAACCACGATAACCTTGCGGATATTGAGTATTTTCTCCAGCCGGGCTTCCAGTTGCTGAAGGCCGCGCACATCATGGAAGAACAGCCCCAGACCTTCAAGGACCTTCTGTCCAGACTCAGAGATATTCATACCCTCTGATGAGAATTCTAAAAGCCCATTTTCCTTGAGAATTTGCGCTTCTTTTCTCAGGACTCTTTCCGTGAGCCCTAGAGCAATAGAAAGATTTCGGCGGCCAATGGGATGCTGATAGCTGACAGTCTTTAGAATGTTGTACCGAACCTCCAGCAGTTCAGCAATTTCCGGGGTTACGACCCTCAGGATTTCGCCAATCTCTGTCATTTCCGGAGATGCAGGATGAATTTCCTCCACCATTCGGCAACCACTTCCTTTGCTATGGGACTTTTGTTGTCCATGCGTACTTTTTCCGTCCCGTGTAGGCGAAAAAAATTTACACCCTCATCTTACCATAAGGGGGTAGAATTTTCAAGGGACATTAAATGTCCAGCGGGACGGAAACCGTTTTCTTCGAAAATTATTTTTAAAAAACGATGGATCCACCGAAAACACCGAAAAAACCTGTGTGGCATATTCTAATTTCCCATGATCCATTCGGTGCGTTCGGTGAATTCGGTGGTTTCGATTGTTTCAGTTGTTTAACGTTCTCTTATTCCCTTACCAGAATCACAGTTCTTATTCCCTTCACTTTAATGTGGTCGTGATTCAGGATCCGCATCCGTCTGCCTTCCGGTGTTATCCTTTCACCACAGGACAACACCCGCATGCCTCCGATTCCAGGTATCTTGAACTCATAGTCAACCCACCCTGCGTAGTGAATGAACAGCATTTCAGCGTAATCTTCAGGATATGGCGAAGTGATACTGACTACGACCGTATTCTCATATATGAGGAGGATATGGAAGGACTGACGGATGATATTACTGTCACCCTCTCCGAATATGCGCTGTGATTTTCGGAATTTCAGCAGTTTACGGAAGTAGACTACTAAATCATCGTGCACTTCCCTATGATTCCAATTTATCTGGTTGATGCGATCCGGAGCATTATAGGAATTGTGATGCCCGTGCTTGGTTCTCATGAATTCAGTGCCCATGGCAACAAATGGAATGCCGAAGGCGGAGAGGATGATGCTGAGTCCCAGTCGGCTCATGGCTTTATGAATCTCAAAAGGTTGATCCGCCTCTACTTTGGCTATTTTATCAAGAAGGCAAAGATTGTCATGGCAGCTCAGATAATTCACAGTTTCCGATGCCGCACTGGCAAACCCCCGCCTTTCAGGACTAAGCTCGATGCTCCCCGAAAGCCCCAAAGCAATCCATTCCTCATTACCCGTTTGGCCGGTTATGAACCCTTCACTCAAACCATCGCTATTTCCTTTAAGATCATTCCTGAAATCATCATTGAAAACTGCTATCGGAAGCCCATGCTGGGCTCCTTTCAAAAATTGATGATCAAGCGGAAGCCCGCTGTCTCCGCCCACCCAAGGTTCCCCATACAGCAGGATGTCCGGACGTATGGCTGTGAGTTCGGTACAGATCTGTTTTACCGTTACTTTGTCGTATAAACCCAGCAGATCGAACCTGAATCCGTCAACCCGATATTCGGTCAGCCAGTACTTCAGTGAATCCACGATGAATTTCCGGACCATGAGGTTCTCTGTCGCCAATTCATTGCCGACACCGGATCCGTTGGTGAAACGGCGGTTCAGGTCCATACGGTAGAAGTAGTTATTGACCAGGTAATTCAAATTGGATTTTGCACCATGATAAGTGTGGTTGTAGACCACGTCGAGTACGACGCGGATTCCGGCTTCATGGAGCGCTTTAATGGCTTCCTTCAATTCCAGGATGCGTAACCGTCCATTTTTTGAATCCGTTGTGTAGGATCCTTCCGGTACGTTGAAAAGCACCGGATCATACCCCCAGTTGTATTCCCAGGGATCAAGTTCATCGACAGTGGCGAAATCCGCTACAGGCAGGAGATGAAGATGGGTCACACCCAGCTCCCTCAGGTACTCGACTCCGGTTGTGAATCCACCGGACGTGCTGGTGTTTCGCTCTGTCAGACCCAAGAATTTTCCTTTGTTCCTGATTCCCGAATCAGGATGGATGGAAAGATCCCTTATATGTGCCTCGTAAAGCAGCATATGACCTTTCGCAGTTACCGGAGGGCTCTCGTGCTCCACCCATCCTTCGGGATTCACTTTTGAAGGATTGATGATGAATCCCCGTTTACTGTTGGGCGCAGCAGATTTCGCCCAAGGATCCACAACTTCAAAATCCTGACCGAAACGTGTCAAAAGATAATTATAATATTTTCCTTCAAGGTTTTCCGGCAGTTCCAGCAGCCAACAGCTGTCATGGTCCCTGATCATCGGATATTCAGTTCGATAATAATTGTTCCAGGTCTCATAGATCGCAACCCGGACATTCTCAGAAGTTGGCGACCAGACCTTGAAAAAGGTCCGGCCGTTGGAAAGTGTGACACCAAAATCGTTCATAGCAAGGAGCTTTGGTGTTACGGTTATATGCTGGATCAATGCTGTCACTCCTATTTAGGTACTGATCGGGTTTGCCAAATACCTGAAGCGTACTCCGCAATGGTATTGTCAGAAGAGAACGTTCCTGAGCAGGCGATGTTTACTACGGACATCTCCATCCATTTGTTATGATCCCTGTATAAGCGGCCCAGTCTGTTATGGGCCGACACATAGGAATCAAAATCCTTCAGTACGAAGAATTCATCGTTGAACTGGAGAAGTGTATCCCGGATACCTTTGAATTCCTCCGGGCCGCATCCCAGAAAATCATCGGTTAACTGATCCATGATCTTCTTGATCCTCAGATCGCTGCGATAAAGATCCATTGCATTGTAATTGCGGGTACCATAAAGATGATAAACTTCTTCCTCTGTAAGACCGAAAATCATGATGTTGTCATCACCTACTTCCCGGTGAATTTCAACATTAGCACCATCCAGCGTTGCAATGGTGATTGCACCGTTCATCATGAATTTCATATTGCCGGTACCGGAGGCTTCCTTCGTGGTCGTTGATATTTGCTCGCTTACGTCCGCGGCCGGTATGAGCTGTTCCGCCAATGATACCCCATAGTTCTCAAGAAAAACAACCTTGAGCTTATCCCTTATCCGCTTATCATGATTGATCCGTTCGGCCAGTGTATTTATAAGCTTAATGGTCTGTTTAGCGATATAGTAGCCCGGAGCTGCCTTTCCAGCAAAAATAAAGGTTCTCGGAGTGATATCTGCATCAGGATCATCCAGCAGCCTGTTGTACAGATGCATGATGTGCAGCACATTGAGCGATTGACGCTTGTACTCGTGAAGGCGTTTGGCGTGGACATCAAAGATCGAGGCCGTATCTACAGTGATCCCGTTTCGCTGCTTGATGATATCCGCCAGCTTATCCTTATTCCCCTGCTTGACTTCGGAAACCCTTTGCTTGAAGGAAGCATCGTCCTTGTATTTCATGAGGTTCCGCATGTTCAGCGGTGTCTGTATCCATGATTCACCGATTGTTTCGGTAATCAGATCGGCCAGATTTGGGTTGGCGTTGAGAAGCCAGCGCCTATGGGTGATGCCATTCGTCTTATTATTGAATTTGTGCGGATAGACATCATAAAAATCCTTCAGTTCCTGCTTTTTAAGAATTTCCGTATGAAGCTGTGCAACTCCGTTGATACTGTAACTCCCCACAATGGCCAGAAATGCCATCCGAACCTGACCATTGGCTACGATTGCCATATTGGCAATCCGGTCCAGGTCCCCGTTAAGCCGTCTGAACATTTCCTTGCAGAACCGTTCGTTAATTTCATTGGTAATCGTCCATATCCTAGGCAAGGTCTGCTGATACATTTCAACGCTCCATTTTTCAAGCGCTTCAGACATGATGGTATGGTTAGTGTAAGAGATTACCGATGTGGTCACCCGCCAGGCATCATCCCAGCTCATGCCTTCATCATCAAGCAGCACGCGCATCAGTTCCGGAATGGCCAGCGCTGGATGAGTATCATTAATATGGATGGAAATATGGGCATCCAGTTCCTTAAGAGGGACCCCTTTTTTCTTGAAGGATCGAACTATGCTCTGAACTCCTGCTGACACAAAGAAATATTCCTGTTTCAGACGCAGCAACCGGCCTTCTTCGTATGAATCATTGGGATAAAGCACTTGAGAAATCGCCTCAGCTGTATGCTTCTGATCAAAAGCGCGCATGAAGTCGCCCCGACTGAAGGTTGAATAGTCGAATTCAGGGATAAAGCTCTCCGCACTCCAAAGGCGCAGTGTATTCACCGTTCCATTCTTGTATCCTGTGATCGGTGTATCATGAGGAACAGCCAGAACCGATTCATAGTTTTCTACGAAGAACTTGTCTTTCCCGTTCTCCTGATACTGATGAACAGTGCCTCCAAACCGGACTTCTACAGCCTTGTCCGCTTTACGCACTTCCCAGACGTTCCGGTTCTGAAGCCAGCGGTCAGGATACTCGACCTGGTAGCCGTTTACTATCTTCTGTTCGAAGAGCCCGTAATTGTATCGTATTCCACAGCCATGACCGGGAATTGAAGTCGCTGCCATTGAATCAAGAAAACAGGCTGCAAGTCTTCCAAGACCGCCATTACCCAGACCCTGATCCTTTTCGATGGCAGCAATCTCATCGAGATCGAACCCCAATTCGGCAAGTCCCTCACGGACCGTTTCGTTAATTCCCAGATTCCTAAGGTAAGCAGGCATCAAGCGTCCTGTCAGAAACTCCATCGAGAAATAATAGACCTGTTTCACATTACGCTCGCGATACCGGGAGATCGTATCCACCCAATCATCCGCAACATACTGTCTTACCAGGCTTCCCAGTGCATTATAACGGTCCCAGGTGGAGGTTTCGTCGACCTTTTTTGCACTGCGCACCTTAAGTTCCCGGACATATTGCTCTTTAAAAGTTTCCTTATCCAAATGCATGACTACACCTCTTTCATCCTTGTCTTCGCGGCGGACGGATCAGCGAGCTGCCAGTTTGTCGTAAAGACTCTTATACAGTTCGCCGGAGTGGGTCCAGCTGTTATCAGCTTTCATGGCGTTCTTCTGAATGGTTTTCCACTGCGCTGAATCATGGAAGCACTGAAGCGCATAACGGATGGCTTGAAGCATCTCATGGGCGTTGTAATTACTGAAGGTGAAACCATTTCCTTCCCCGCTGAGTTCATCCCAGGGCTCCACAGTATCCTTCAGACCGCCGGTCTCACGGACGACGGGGATACTGCCGTAGCGCAGAGCAATAAGCTGTCCCAGACCGCAGGGTTCAAAGAGTGATGGCATGAGGAACAGATCACTGGCCCCGTATATCAGATGGGACAGTGAATTGTCAAAGCGGATCTGAGCAGAAAGCTTATCGGGAAACGTACCCTGAAAATGCCGGAACATCTGTTCATATTTATGTTCACCTGTTCCCAGCACCACCATCTGTATATCCAGTTGAAGAATTTCCTGAAGCACATGAGCCACCAAATCCAGACCCTTCTGGTCAGTCAGCCGTGTAATCATTGCCAATAGGGGGACATCAGGGCGATTGGGAAGTCCCAGCATTCGCTGAAGCTCTTCCTTGTTCTCCCGTTTATGCCAGACCGAAGTGATATCATAAGGCCGGTAAAGGTAGGGATCTGTTTTGGGATTATAAATTTCAGTATCGATCCCGTTTACAATTCCAAAGAGAGCACTTTCACGATCCCTGATGACGCCGTCCATCTTTTCCCCGAAAAATGGATTCTGGATTTCCATGGAATAGGTCGGACTGACCGTGGTCACATAATGGGAGAATCGAATCCCGGCTTTCATGAAACTTATATTGTTATGGAACTCCAGCTCACCTGAATCGAAATATCCCATCGGAAGGTTCAGGAGATCCGGCAGGATCCCCGGGGGGAAAATTCCCTGGTATTTTAGGTTATGAATGGTGAATAAGGTCTTGATATGCTGTAATCCTGTTCGATAGATATACTCATCACTGAATAGGACACTGACCATTCCGGTGTGCCAATCATTCAAATGGATGATATCGGGGATGAAATCCAGGGGTTCCAGCATTTCCAGTACCGCCCGACAAAAAAAGGAGTAGCGTTCACCATCATCAAAATAACCGTATAGTCCGTCGCGCTTGAAATAGTATTCGTTATCGACCAGATAGTAAGGAATGGTGTCATGCATGACTTCCTCGATACCGCAGTATTGACGCCGCCAGCCCATACGAACCGTACATTCCGCTACCTTGCGGCTGTCCACCAGCAGTGTTTTAGGAATAGCTCCGTATTTCGGAAGCACAACCCTGACATCCACACCCATTTCCCTGAGCTTTTTTGGCAGCGCGTGGGCAACATCAGCCAGTCCCCCGCTTTTTATGAATGGTACAGCCTCAGATGCCACAAATAGTACTTTCACGTTATCAGCTCCAATCTTAAATCGATTATCGTTAATCGTCTATATCGTCACACCTTTTTTAATCACATAAGGATGGCCTTCGTGTCCGAAAAGCATCTTCTTTTTGGAAATGGACACATTCTTATCGAGGATCGCATAGTTCAGACTGGCTGTCTCGTCGACATAACAGTTCTGCATGAGAATGCTGTTACGGACGATGGCACCCTTCCTGATGGTGACACCACGGCCGATGATGCTGTTTTCGACAGTGCCTTCGATATGACAGCCATTTGCGATGAGCGAGTTCGATACGGTGGCTGTCTCTCCGTACTTCGTGCCGGGTTCATCCTTGATTTTCGTATAGACCAAACCATGTTTAAAGAACAAATCCCTTGATACATCTACATTCAGCAGATCCATATTGGCCAGATAGTAATTTTCAATTGAGTTGATGCAGGCCAGGTAGCCTTCGTGAGGGTATGCATTGACATGGAGTTCCTGGATACGGTTGAAAAGAACCTGTTTAAGGTAGTCTCCATCCCCCATGTGCACCCCTTCCTCAATGATGTCCGTAAGGAGATCCTTCTTCATGATATAGACCTCAGTGGAGATGTTGTAGAACTTCTTTTTCCCGAGGTTCTTACCGATCCCCAGAACGTTTCCACTCTCGTCAAGGTTCAGTGAATCGCAGTTTATGAACCGCCGAACACTGTTATCCATATGTTTGTACAGGATTGTGATATCCGCACCGGTATCCTTATGAAACTTGAAGGCCGGTCTGAAATCAGCGTTGCAGATCATGAAGCTCCGTGAGATGATGACATATTTCGAACGGGACATGTACAGGAAATCCAGGTGATTCTTGAAATTCTCGATATCACCACGGCGCTGCACCACATCGCTGCTGCTCATCATAGGATTCATGACGAAAAGTCCGCCTCGCTTACGATCCAAATCCCAATATTTTCCTGATCCGAAGTGGTCCATCAGGGACCGTGATTTACCCTGCGTGAAAACCGCCACATCTCGAACACCGCTGTTAACCAGATTGGACATCAGAAAATCGATGATTCGGTAACGACCAGCAAATGGAATTCCAGCCAAAGGTCTGACTCCGGTCAGTTCCTTGATCTGTTCTTCAGATTCACTGAGATTGATAACTCCTAAGACATCCTTCATATACTACACCCCCACTGCCGCATCTGCGGGCTTATTGACTCTGAAATAGAGCAGTATATCGTTGCTGTCGGGCACGCCCACAATAGCGCCTGCAGGAACGGTTTCACCGCTCATGACGATGCTCCGGTATACCTGGGCGCCCTCTTCTACCGTAGTGCCCGGCAACAATACTGAATCCACTACTTTTGCGCCGGCCTTTATGGTTACACCTGGCGACAGTACCGAATGGCTGACAGTTCCATCAATATAACAGCCTTCGTTAAGTAATGATTCCTCAACCACACCATTGTGTGAGATGTAATGGGGTGGATATATGGGATTCACGGAATATATCCGCCACTTCTTATCAAACAGATTCAGTCCATTATCCTCGTTCAGCAGGTCCATATTTGCTTCCCAGAGGCTGTGGATGGTGCCGACATCCTTCCAATAATCGTTGAATTCATATGCATACACGCGATTGCCGCCATTTATCATCGTAGGTATGATGTTCTTCCCGAAATCATTTTCTGATGTGGGATCGTTTTCATCATCAATGAGCATCTGCTTAAGCTTTTTCCAGCTGAAGATGTAGATGCCCATGGAAGCCAGATCGCTCTTGGCATTTTCAGGTTTTTCATCAAACTCGTATATTTTCAGATCGTCATGGGTATTCAGGATGCCAAACCGGGACGTCTCCTCCCAGGGCACCTTGATGACCGCAATCGTAAGATCAGCTTCCTTGGCTTTATGGTGTTCCAGCATATCGGAGTAATCCATCTTGTAAATATGATCACCCGAAAGAATCAGCACATAATCCGGATCATGCTCATCGATGAAATGGATGTTCTCATAAATGGCATTGGCTGTGCCCTTATACCAGCGTCCTCCGTCCGCCCCAACAAATGGCGGCAACACACGGATGCCCCCGTCCATCCTGTCCAGATCCCAAGGGCTGCCGATACCGATATGAGTGTTGAGTATCAGAGGCTCATACTGAGTTAGAACACCAACAGTATTAATCCCTGAGTTACTGCAATTACTCAGTGCAAAATCAATGATGCGGTATTTACCCCCGAATGGCACTGCCGGTTTGGCATTTTTTGCTGTTAGTTCCTTTAATCTCGAGCCCTGTCCGCCTGCCAATATCATGGCGACGAATTCCTGTTTTCTGTTGCTCATAGCGCTCCTCCAAATCTCAACGATTGCGATGCCAACCCGTTCCCTTGTCCGAATGAACTCATCCGGACACTCTTCTAAAACCACCTGCTTTAAAGGTAAACCTTGGTGATGAACTTGACTGGTTCGTTTATACCCATTCATCATGAATTGCATCACTTAATGAAAGTTATTTTGTTGAAAATCAAAACCACGATTAATGATTTTTACCCGAAATCTACCATACTAATCAAAGATTTCTTCTATTAGATTATTGTATCAGTCCGGAGAATAAAAAAACAGGGTTCCACTTACGGAAACCCAGTTTTTAAATAGATTCATGTGATTGCATAGTTGAAGGGGGTTATTTTTGACAAAACAGACAATATTTCAGGATAATCGGACCTTATAGTAAAAGCCACCTATAATCAAGCCGGTTACGGTCAGCAAAACCGACCACCTGATTTTCTCATCAGGAATTTTTCGTGTGAACGAATATCCTGGTTTGATGATCGCCAGGTAACTCACATGGATATCCATATCCCCGCCATGCTCCTGACAGGCGCGGTGGAATATCCCACTGATCCTCACTGTATCGCCTTTGAATTTTCCATTTCCGAGAACCTTCACTTTCGACGCCTGATCCGATGGAATCCAGAATCCCATAGCCCCGGTGCTGTCCAATCCGTTCACCCACGCAAATTCTCCACGGCTCATGACGTCGCCGATCATTTCCACTGTCATGCTGACTTCAGATCCATCCAGCAGTTTTCCATTTTCAATCAGTTCCGCAGCGGTCCGGGATCCAATGTTTTCTGCAGAACATGGGATTACCAGAGCAACCGTCCAGACAACTATCAAAATGAGAAGTATTTTTTGCATGCCCGTACAGACCCTCCAATCACAAATCCTACCAAAGTCAAGACCGATATGAATTCCAACCGTGCAAGATACATGGCGAGAATATAAAGGATTTTAAGCCCGGATGGCATACCGGCAGATGTGACACCGATGGACAGTCCGACATTTCCGGTGATGGATGCCGCTTCAAATGCCGAATCCAGCAGCGGATATCCATACCAGGCAGCCAATGCCGTACACACTGCGAACAGGATCATGTAGAGTACAGTGATGAGGAATGACGATTTAGCCACTGAATCGTTCAGTACCTGATCTTTCATATGGTGAAATTTATGAACCAAAATTCTCCGGTCAGATGACAGCATTTTCTGTATATCCGCAATTACCGATTTAAACATGATACCCATTCTCAGCCCTTTGATGCCACCTGCTGTAGAACACGCCGATCCCCCGATCAGCATCGCAACAATCAGCATCACTACCCCAAAATCCCCCCATTCCAAAGCAAACTGCCGTGAATAGACTGTCCCGAAACCCGTCGTGGTATGGGCTGAAATGAAATGATAGACACCTTTTCTGAACTGCTGAACTGCCCCATTATACACTCCTGTTTTCGTAAGCCATGCAGCACTTAGCGCAATCCCGATGAAGCTTGTGATCATAAAACTCTGAGTTTCGATATTTTTTATTATTTCCTTATGGTTACCAATCCAGACCTGGTAGTGCAATCCAAAGTTCAGCGATCCTAAAATGAAAATGACCAAGGTGATCATTTCATAGGAATAACTATGATAGTAGAGAACATTCTGGGACATGGGAGCGAACCCCCCGGTGCTCCATGCCGAACAATTGATGAACAGCCCATGAAAGAATGCAGAAAGAGGATTCAGCCCGATTCCTATGCCAGCCGCCCAAAGGGCAACAGTTCCAACAAGCAGATAAATCATACTGATCCCCCAGATGATCCGGGCTGTTCCCTTTACGTTGGGCACCAGCTCAACATCCTTAGCTTCGCCCACGTACACCTTATAGGCGCCTCCTGTTTCCCGAAACAGAAAGGTAAGGGCCAGCACGACCATTCCCTGTCCCCCGACAAAGGTAAGGATATGACGCCACATATTCAAACCGAGTGAAAGATGATCCATATCCTGAGTCAGTGCCAGACCGGTCGTCGTGAAACCGCTCATGACATCGAAACAGGCATCCAACATGGACAGATAATGTCCACTCAGCAAATAGGGGATGGCGCACAGAACCATCAGGATGAACCACGAAATAGAGGCGATAATCAGACCGTGACGCCATTGGAAGAGGACAAGGTTCCTGCTCCTTCTTCCTGCAAGTACCATTACAAGACCTGTTATGAGGGCGATATCAAAGCTGATGATGAAATCCAGCACAGTTTCCCACTCCTGCATCATTAGGGCGGTCAGGATAGGGATCACCATCAGCAATGCCGTCCCGATGATCACATATCCGGTATAATAGCTGACCACCATGATATCATTCAAAGACCGGCTCGTTTTCATGAAACAACCACCTCAATCATCAGACAGATGATATAGAGCAACACCACATAACCCGTTACGGACAGAACCTCCATGAGGAGACCTCTTAATATTTGAATCTTTTTAATAACCATACCGTGCCACCTCAAATATTGCCTGTTCAACCTTGTCTTTAACCTTGATGCTGGTCAGCAGCAGAATCTTATCCCCTTCTGCAATGACAGTTCCGGGCAAGGGGCTGACAGCATTGCCATCACGGATCATGGTGATGATCTGGCACCCTGAAGGCAGCCGTATCAATTCAATTCCATGACCCTCCCAGAAATTATTTTTACCTATTGTTGCTTCCACCAGGATAAGTCCTCCAGTATCAATAACCTGTACGATGTTCAGCTGATGGTCTTCCAGTTCCCATTCAATGAGGTTGGCAATGACCTCGGTACTGCATACGGTTCTATCCACACCCAATTCCTTGAACAAAGGTGTATTTTTGGGGTTGTTGACCCTGGCGATCGTCTTTCGCACTCCGAACTGGAGCTTAGCAATCTGGCAGATCACCAGATTTTCCTCATCTTTTCCGGTAACGGCTGCCACCATATCTGCATTCGCGATATCCGCATCCATCAGGACCGCTGGGTCTGTACCATCCCCGCAGAGAATGACAGCATCAATTTCCTCAGCAATCCTGGTACAGATGTCTTGATTCCGTTCAATGAGAGAGGCATCGCACTTCCCCTCTGTCAAGGTCTTCAGGATATAATAGCCTACCTTGCCGCCGCCGACGATAATTGCCCGCATCAGACCGCCTCCCCCGTTACCAATGCGATCAGTCGTGATTTATCTGTCGCCGATACCATGCAGACCAGCCGGTCCCCTTGTAAAATCAATTCTTCTGCCTGAGCCAAGTGAGTTTTGTTCTCCCTGACAATTCCGGAAATCCGACACTGAAATTTGTTTTCCATCCACCCGATAGTCCTTTTCGTATTGCTGGCAGCTATGATTTCCATTATATCGAAATCCGAGTTAAGATTTGCTATCAGATTGGCTCCAGTTTCTAAAATCCTGGATTTTACAATAGCCGCGCCAGATTCAGTCGGACAAATGGTTTCCAGATTCAGCTTCCTGTAGATGAACTCTTTCTGCGGGTCGCTGATCCGGGCTATGACCCGGGGGACCATAAAAATATCTCTGGCTATCTGTGCGCCGGTAATATTTATATTATCGTCCGGCGTCATAGCCAAAAATGCATTGGCATATTCAATTCCCGCCAGATGCAGGACATCCGAATCGTATTCAATTCCTTTAATTCTATTTCCGTTGAAACCACTCCCCAGAGAGTTCAGCCGTTCTGCGTCCCTGTCGATGATGGCGATGTCATGCCCTTTGTTGGACAACTCTCTGGCCAACGTACTGCCCATTCGACCGCAACCGATGATTATTATATACATATGCACACCTTCCCGATTACTGATCTTCGCCCAAGGTGATGCCCCTGATGCTGTAATTATAGTCCGTGAGACGCTGGAGATTCCTGTCTGCCGGTTTGTATGTGGGATCCAAGGCACACGCCGCCCGATAGTGCTTACCTGCTGCAGCGAAATCCCCTTTGAATTCAGCAATGACGCCAAAGAGGTTATGGGGTTCCGCAGCGTTGATGTCTTCCATCACCGCTTTTTTCAGATAATGATCTGCCTTTTCAAAATTCTTATCCAGTATGCATTTTTTAGCATATTCCAGAAAATCCGCATACGTAGCAAGGTTGTTCTCAATCAGTGATTTCCGGTCAATGACCTGTCTGACCAATTGCCGTATTTCTTCAGGCGTGAAGGGCTTACTGATGAAATCCAGAGCTCCCAGCTTCATAGCTTCCACCGCGTTTTCGATGGTCCCGTAAGCTGTCATCATTATGACATCGGTATGGATGTCAGCCTGCCGGATTCTTTTAAGTGTTTCCATTCCGCTTATTCCAGGCATTTTAATATCAAGAAGCGTCAGATCATAAGGGCTTTCTGACAGTTTTCTAAGACCGTCTTCTCCGCCTTCAGCCTGATCGGTTTCAATGTTTTCTCCAGTCAGACATTGCTCCAGGGTAAACCTGATGTTTTTTTCATCGTCGATGATCAAAATTCTGAATGCCATTCTCCTCACTCCTCGTATAGGATTCATCATGCACCCGTTCTAATCAAATCTTCAGGGTGAAAGTAAAGATACTGCCCTGTCCCGTCTCGCTAGTTACATGAATCTCACCGCCATGTGCAACAACGATCTCACGACTGATAGCAAGACCAAGACCGGCGCTACCCATCTGCCCACGATCATTTGGTATTTGAACATATTTGTCAAAAATGCGGTCAAGCTGATTTGCTGCTATCCCTGAGCCGTTATCCGTTACTGAGACCTCCAACATACCGCCATTAATACCGGCATTAATCCTGATTTCTCCTGATCCGTCATCAGGTGTAAACCTCAGTGCATTCCCAACCAGGTTGGAGATCACCCAGATTATTTTGTTGAAATCCGCCCTTATAGGCGGAAGATTATCATCAGCCTCTACAATAAGCTGGACGCCTTTCTCCATAGCCGGTTTCTCAAAGGGTTTAAGGGCAACTTTGATGATATCCTGGATTCTGCAGCGTTTGAAATCGATCTGCATGACGCCGGCTTCAATTTTAGACAGATCCAGTAGTTCCGTTACAAGATTATTCAACCTGAAACAATCTTCTTGAATGGATTCAGCCAGATTTCGCTGTTTTGGCCCTGTTTCCCCAGCAGTACCGTCAAGCAAGAGCCCGACGGCCATGGTTATGGAGGTCAGCGGGGTCCTGAACTCATGCGATACAGTGGCAACAAAATCTGATTTCAGCTGATCGATTTCTTTCAGCCGAGTGATATCCTGCAGCAACGTGACGACGCCGGCCTCATCATGTTCCTCATCACCGATAAGGTTCGGTGTCACACGATAGTGCTGGTTATGATCTCCTATGCGTATGGTGATATCGAGAGGTTCCTTTTCCCCTGCCTTCCTGTTCCGGACATTCTGGATGGCGGTGAAAATATCATCACGCTTCACGGTCTCAAGGATATGCCTGTTAAGGGCATCCTGTTCCTTAATGCCAAGAGCTTTTTCTGCGGCAGGGTTCATCAGTAGAATCCGGTTTTCCCGATCAGTCACAATGACACCGTCACTGATTCCTTCCACAATAGCTTCGGCCTTCTGTTTTTCCTGCATGATTTTTTCAAAATTCATTTGAGCATAGATTCTCAGCTGCTCCGCCATGATATTGTATTCCCCCGCCAAAACGGCAATCTCGTCGTCACCGGTAACGGGAATCTGGTGGCTGTAATCCCCCTCTTCGATCCGCTTCATCTTGTGAATCAGGTTGTTGATAGGCACAATGATCCTGTTGCTGATGACCACTGCAATTACCAACCCCGCAAGTATGGTTCCTGCAGCGATAACGGAAGTAGACAGGGTAGCCTGTGTTGCCATGTGTTCTGTATTGCTGCGTCGGCCCAGCATACCCCGCTGATTCAGTTCAATCAGACTCCTGGCAGCCGATTTGCATGTATCCAGAACAGGTCTCATTTCACTGTAATAATAGGAAGTGGCGCTGGTACTGTCCAGCTGCAGGAATGCAGTGAACTTGAGCAGATAAGATGAATATGCCGAATTGAGGGTTTTCAGGAGTTCCTCTTCACCGGGTTCCGTGATATTGTCCTCGGCTCGGGCAAGATTTTTCAGGAATGCTCCCTCGTTCTCTCTGAATGCGGCTACCGCACTGGGACTCTTGTTCAGGAACAGATAGGAAAGAACAGCTGCATCCTGCCGCTCCAGAGATGCCACCATCTCCTGACCCACTTCGATGCTCTGATAGTTGGCCTGCATGATGTTTTCAATGGAATTTTTCAGACCCTGGAAATTGAGGATAGCCCATATGCTGTTGGCTGCCAGAATGACCAGGAGCAGAATGACCATGGCTAGGATTCGTGTTCTGATTGTTAAACGCATGTGTCTTCACTCCATTGATCAGCCGGATTCTTATTCGTCCACCATTCGATATCCTACCCCAACTTCTGTAAGAATATACCGGGGTTGCGCAGGATCAGTCTCTATCTTGCGGCGTATGTTCGCCATGAATACTCTGAGGGACTGCATCTCACTATCGGAGTAAGATCCCCAGATTTCTTTGAGGATGAAGTTGTGCGTCAAAACCTTACCTGCATGCTTCGACATCAGTTCCATCAGTCTGTACTCAATTGGGGTCAGGTGTACTTCTTCTGAATGCAGAGTAACGATTCTTTTTGAGAAATGAATGCTGAGGTCTCTTATGGAAAACTGCTCGCCACTGGCGAGATCCGTTGCGTCTCCTAGATTTCTATGCCTCAAAGCCACCCTCACACGGGCCAGAAGTTCGGCGATGCTGAAAGGTTTTGTCAGATAATCATCCGCTCCAGAATCCAACGCTTCCACCTTTTCCCTTTCCTGTCCTCTGGCGGATACCACAATAATCGGAATTAGAGTCCATGTCCGGATGCTTCGAATCACCTCGAGACCATCCATATCCGGTAATCCCAGATCCATGATGATGACCTCTGGGTTCCTGGCTGCCGTTATTTCAAGAGCTTCGCGGCCCTTTTCCGTCTCCAGGGTCCGGTACCTTTGGGTAGACAGGGACACACTGATGAAATTCCTGATCGGGCGATCATCTTCGACTATCAAAACCAGGGGTTTGTCATGCATGATGGGCCTCCTCAGAACTTTCTATTGGGATTGTGAACCGGAATACGGCTCCGCCATCATGATGATTATCCGCTACAATCTCCCCGCCATGGGCTCTAACGATGGACCGGCAGATTGCCAGCCCCAGGCCGCTGCCCTTTCGAGCATCCGTAAAGGCATTCTCTCCTGTATAGAATAAATTGAACAGATGAGGCATATCCTTCTCGGAGATTCCCTTACCATTATCCATGACTTCAAACTGAACATATTTTCCTGCACGCTCAACCCTCACTTGAATTTCAGAACCGGCTGGCGTGTATTTGACTGCGTTCTCCATCAGATTAATCAGAACCTGCTCGATTAAGTTCCCGTCCATGGGAATCATGATGAGGTCCGCAGGCATCCTGACGGAAATTCTGTGATCCCCGGAACGCTTCTTGACCTGGGCAACCGCTTCAGCAACCACCTCTTCCACTGCTTCGGAGGTTTTCCTTATATCGGGTTTTCCCGATTCAATCCGGGTCATGCTGAGGAGATTTTCTACCAGGCGGATCAGCCACTGAACATCCTCTCCAATCCCTTCCAGGAGATTTTTCTTGATGCCGTCATCCAGATCGTCATAGTTGGCCAGAATGGTGCCGGCCGCTCCGGATATGGCAGTCAGAGGCGTACGTAAGTCATGAGATATGGCTCTGAGCAGTGTATTCCTGAGACGCTCCCGTTCCATTTCCATTTTTGATTGCTGCTGTTCTTCAAGTACCTTCTCCCGTTCCAATGCTAAGGCAGCCTGGGCTGCCACCCCTTCAAATAAGGCGATTTGTTCTTTATCAAGCCGGCTCTCATCAGGATAATCAATGCCTATAACCCCTAAGACACGACTCTGACCGATTATTGGAATAAAGTATCCATGCAATTTAGGGTATGTTTCCAATCCTGTCCCTGCCGCTGTTCCTGTTCGAAAAACCCACCCTGCAATTTTGGCCTCCTGAGAATTGATCCATTCATTCTCCTCTGCAGTTCCGCCAAATTTTGATATGATGTGATGATCATCAGGAAAATAAAGTGAGACGGGACAGCCAAACAGCCTTTCAACATGCTGGATCACCAGTTGATAAACTTCTTGGACCCCCTGGGTCTTCAACATGCTTTGACTGATATGGTAGAGCATCTCAGAGCGTTTGGTCTGCATTGCAGAAAAATCAGCCTGCCGTTTGACGCGGGCAGTCAGGGTACTGGTCATCAACGCCACAACCATCATGATTGCGAACGTCACAATATATTGAGGATCGTGAACCATTAAAGAATACCGGGGCTCTGTGAAATAGTAATTGAATGCGAGGACGCCGATGATCGAAGCAAAAATTCCGTAAACATATCCATCTGTACTGGCAGCAACTAAAAGAACGCCTAATAGAAACGTCATGATGATTGTAGCTTCAGAAAATCCGATCCGGTCGAACGCCAATGAAATCAATATCGAGGCGGAAATTGAACCGATGGTCCAGATAATATTGTTCACAATAAACGCCTGCCGAGTCTTGTGTTTTTTTACCGTTTCACTCTCCATTTCCAATCCCCCTAATTCATTTTCCCATGTTCTTTATAAAGATAGGGTTAAGGTTTACCCGTTTTGTATAAAGATATTGTTAAGATACCCAATTTTTCAGAATAAATCAAAAAGAACACACATTGATTGTTCCGAATGTGTGTTCTTTTTGATTTATTGATGGTCAAATTCTTTGCTTTCAATACCGACGCCTTTTTGATGAGCCGGGTATCCCCAGTTCTTCGCGATATTTTGCGATGGTGCGCCGTGACACCTGGACACCCTGTTCATTCAATACATCTGCAATGTACTGATCGCTGTGAGGCTTATGAGGATCTTCCTTTCCAACCAGCTCAGCAATCTGGGTCTTGATACTCTGGGAAGAGACACCCTCCCCATCCGAACCGCTGACTCCGCTCTGGAAGAAGTATTTGAGTTCGAATACTCCCCGAGGGCACTGCACATATTTCCCGTTCACAGCCCGGCTGACAGTGGATTCATGGACCTCCACCTTTTCGGCGATATCCTTCAAGGTCATGGGTTTAAGATGCATCACCCCATGATCGAAGAATTCCCTCTGAGTTTCAATGATCGACGTGACAACCTTATGGATGGTATTTCTACGCTGCTCAATGCTTCGTATGATGCGCAGCGCTGACTGCAGCCTTTCCTGAATATACGTGGAAGCGTTCTCCTCCATCTCATGTTTGCGGAGAATGTTCTGATAATATGAGCTTATCCTCAGTCGCGGTGTCGCCTGATCATTGAGCAGCACCACATATTCCTGGCCTACTTTCTCAATCGTCACATCCGGAACAATATAACGGACATCTCTCAAACTGGAGAACAATCTGCCCGGTTTGGGTTCAAGGCTGCGAATGATGTTAACGGCCTTCTGGATATCATCCGCAGTGACACTCAGGGCTTTTGCAATCAGGCCGATCCGGTTGGAAGCCAGATCATCAAGATAACTCTCAACAATCGGGATGATTACCGGATTCTGAATGCCGCGCTGTTGGATCTGAATCAGCAGGCATTCCCGCAGATCCCTGGCCGCAACTCCGTGAGGTTCGAATGTCTGGATGATCTGTACCACATCTTCAACATCGTCCTCTTCAACACCCAGAAATTCTGCGATATCAGCACTTGATATGGGCAGATAGCCCTTTGCGTCAAGATTTTCGATGATATTTATTCCGATAATGAGCTGAGGATGAGTCAGAGAAGCAAACTGCAGCTGGTCCAGCAAATGCTCGGTCAATGTGTCCTCACGGACGAGGACCTGCTCAAAGTTAAAATCTTCCCGATCCTCATGTTCCCGACGCTGCCAGGATGAACTTTCATCGTCGCGCCAGTCCTTCCAATCCATTTCCTGACGATTACGCATGATCTCTTCCGCAACCGACTCCGCCGTTCTCCGGGGAATCTCATCCGGATTGTCTGCAGATTCAGGACGATCGATTTTTTCGACAGGCTTCTCAGCAGAATCCCCTCCCGAATAGATATCAAGTACCGGGTTGGACATCAGTTGTTCCTGAATGAACTCTGTCAATTCTACAGAATTGTACTGAAGGATTTCAATGGCCTGCCGGAGTTCGGGAGTCATTACCAGTTTCTGCGTTTGAACCATATTCAAATTGAACTGCATTTTCACGGAGCCA
>CAZEHS010000053.1:0-21287 GCA_964511875.1 uncultured Peptostreptococcaceae bacterium | reverse complement strand
TCGGATTTCACCGTTCGATTCCAGTGGAAAGCGCCACACCTCGTTTGCATCAGTGGATGTGATGCCGGAGCTGGACGATTCCATTGTGATTGACATCAATCCCAAGGATTTGCGAGTGGACACCTACCGGGCTACCGGTGCAGGTGGTCAGCACATCAACACCACCGATTCTGCTGTTCGGATCACTCATATCCCCACAGGTGCAGTTGTCCAGTGCCAAAGTGAACGGTCTCAGATCAGCAACCGGGCAACAGCCATGAAAATGCTGATGGGAAAACTTATTGAGTTGAAGGAATCAGAGCAGAAGGAACGGATTGAGGACCTTGCAGGCGATTATTCTCAAATAGCCTGGGGCAGCCAGATCCGGTCCTACGTGTTCAATCCGTACAATATGGTGAAGGATCACCGTACCAATGCAGAAGTAGGTAATGTGCAGGGTGTCATGGATGGCAAGCTTGAGCCTTTCATCGATGCCTGGCTGAGGATGAAAGCGACAGGAAAAAAGAGCGAATAGGAACCGCCTTCGGCAGAGATGAACTGCCGAAGGCGGTTTTTTCCGTCCCGGACTCCTTTTCGTTAAGCAGACCGCCAAAATCTATGATTTTGTGTGGGTCGCTTATGCCAAAAGTGACACAGGTGATACAAATCTTGATTTGTCAATCACCTGTAGGCACTGTGGCCAGCTTCGCTGCCACCTCCCTCCAGGATGGAGGTTGAGATTTTGCATGATTAAAACCTGAATAGCCGGGTATCTTGATTATATTGAAGAATGGAGGTGCCACTATGACCAAAAGGATAGAAACAGAGTCGGTGAATCTGCCGAAGGAACTGCAACCAAGTTTATGGGATGACCCGGAAGAAGGTATTCCGAACTTGAACGGCGGCGACGGGGAAGTCGATGAAGATGAAGAAGAAGACGAAGATGAAGACGACTATTATGACGAAGACGAAGATGAAGAAGAAGACGACGACGAGGATGAAGAAGACGAAGATGATGAAGAAGATGAAGAAGACGACGAAGATGATGATGATGACGAATGCGATGATGATGACAGGGAATAGCATATAAGAAATCAGAAGCATTGAAAAAGCATGATTTGCAAGGTTAGGGCAGGAACAGTTCCTGTCCTTTAACATTTTCGTAGAATTATTCGACAATTCCCACAAAATCATGAGAAGGCTGCGGGAAACCGATTTATTTCATGATAGAATTAGAAAGACAGTACTCTACGGACGGAGGATTCATAATGGCGGGATGGACAGAAGACAAAGAGCCAGAGGAAATACAGTTTGAAGCGGATTCGGAGTGGGTTGGTTCTGAGAAATCCGAAGAGCCGGCGATTGAAAAGAGTTCGACAATCCGCGTCATCGACCGCATGGGTGTTCGTTTAGCTCTGGTGATGGTACTTCTGGTGGCAGGTTCCGTTGGAATAAGCGGAGCTCTGAATTATCGGATGGAACAGGCGAAAGGTCTGCTGGATGCCAGAGAGATGAACTACAGTCTGTCGAAGAACGTCGGGGATCAGGTCTGGCAGTATGTGAGCAATACGATCGGTACTGTGAAGACAGTGGTAAGTGCTCTGGACATCGAAGCTATGAACATGAATGACCGTCAGATAAGCTTCATACAGATTCTGAATAACAATCAGCAGATAAAAAACATCTATATGGCGGATGCTTCCGGCAATATCATTGTTTCAACGAAGGCAAGCCATGTAGGTAAATCGGTGAAGGACGAGGCGTGGTACAAGAGCGCTTCCAATGGTTCCCGTTATATATCCGGCATCGGCATGGATCCGGTCAGCAATATCCCCATAGTAACAATCGCAATGCCCGTTGTGAATATCTATCATGGTAAAACCGGAACAGTCGCGTTCGATCTGCGAACGGATGTTTTGGCCAGAGACCTCATCACTCCTCAAAAGGCAGGTAAAACAGGAGTCGTCTACCTGGTGGATTCTCAGGGGAAACTGATGGCTCATCCTGATTACAATTCCCTCCAGGCAAATGATTTCACTACGGTACCTTCTGTAGCCAACGTGCTGAAGGTGAAAGCCGCTTCCAAAGGAACGGATGGGGTCATAGAAAACCTTGAGGGACCGGACAAGACATCAGAGTATACGAATTTCTCCGGGGAAAAAGTAATTGCCGGTTATACGAAGAATCTTGATTCGAACTGGAGTGTCGTTTCTGAACAGCAGGTGTCAGAAGTGATGGAGGCATCCAGAGCAGGACTGAACAGGCTGCTGACATCCATGATGATTTTCATTTTTGTCGGTGCAGTGATCGGAGTTCTGGCAGCCCGTAACTTCACCAGGCCTATCCAGGCGCTTATCCGCAGCGCCCAGCGCATCAAGGACGGTGACCTGACCGTTGATATCGCTGTGGATTCTAAAAATGAGATGGGGATATTGCAGTCTGCATTCTCGGAGATGGTCCATTCTCTCTCTGAACTGATCAATAACGTCAACGTGTCCACAGGAATGATCAAGGAAGTGACACAGGAACTGAATCATAACGCTGAACTGACATCGGATGCTTCCAATCATATTTCCGGAATCATTGAAAAAGTGGCCCAAGGCACCCAGGGGCAGATCCTCAATGTCGAACAGGGGAATGCGGCCATCACTCAAATGGCTTCCAGCCTCAAAGGGGTTGAGGAGAATTCACAGGTGATGTTGAAATCCTCAGAGAAAGCTTCAGCGATGGCTCAGGGCGGATCAAAAAATGTGGAAAAGATTGTCGGCATCATGGACTCCATCAATCGTATAGTCAACAGCAGCAGCAGCCTGGTAGGAAATCTCAGCATACATATCGGTGAAATCGGAACAATAGTGGATTTCATCAAGAAAATATCCGATCAGACCAACCTGTTGGCCCTGAATGCTTCCATTGAAGCGGCCCGTGCCGGGGAGCACGGACGGGGTTTCACCGTTGTTGCCAATGAAGTAAAAAATCTCGCGGATCAGTCCAAGAACGCTTCAGAGGAAATCAACAGGAAAATCAAGGCCATCCAAACCGAAACCCAGAACATAGTCGGCTCGATGGACCAGAGCATGTCGGACATCCAGAAGGAAACGCAGGTTGTCCACGAAACAGCAGACTCTTTTATGAGCATCATTTCAGAGAGTCAGGCGGTCACCCATCAAATACGTTCCTTTACCGAATCGCTGAAGGAACTGACCCATGGGATGGAATCCGTTGTCGACAGCATTGAAGGGATCATGATGGTTTCGGAAGAGACCTCTGTAGAAGCCCAGAATGTCCTTGCTAACGTAGAAGAACAGAACGCTGCCATCCACCACATCACAGAATCCATTGACAGCCTGGTGATGATGTCCGATGAACTAGAAGCGGTTGTAACAAAGTTCCGTTTGAATGTATAATAGAGATGCAGGGCCCCGGCTTATTGCCGGGGTCTTTTTGATAATAGAGATAAAAATTCGTTGTCTCCCTCCGGGAGGGGGATGTCACGGAGTGACAGGGGGAGTCTGCGTGATTCGAATGTCACGTCCCGCAGACTCCTTCCGTCAGCTTCGCTGCCACCTTCCTCCCGGAGGAAGGCAAGGAACCTCCATCCGTGAAAATCCGTGTTATCCGTGGCTAAAGATTTATTATTCTGTATGAAATCCGGAGGAATATCATGAACCCCATCATCAAACAGCTGGCCAAGGAACTGGGCCTTAAGGAATCACAGGTTGTAAGCACTGTTGAACTGATAGATCAGGGAAACACCATCCCATTCATTGCACGATACAGGAAGGAAGCCACCGGGGATCTGAGCGATGTCACCCTGCGTGATCTGGGGGATCGGCTGATTTATCTGCGCAGCCTGTCTGACAGGAAAGAAGAAGTGCTGCGCATGGTCGAGGAGCTTGGCAAGCTGACACCGGAGCTGCAAAGCGCCATTGAAAACGCAAAGATATTGGCCGAGGTGGAGGATCTGTACCGTCCCTTCAGGCCTAAGAAGCGGACGCGGGCCATCATTGCCCGTGAAAAAGGATTGGAGCCCCTGGCTGACAGGATTCAGGCTCAGGATACAACAGGGTTGGAAGCCCTGGCTGCTACCTTCATCTCGGAGGAGAAAGGAGTCGCCGCTGTTTCAGAGGCTTTGCAAGGGGCCATGGATATCATTGCGGAGCGGATCTCCGACAATGCGGATTACCGGAAATACATCCGAAAAGTCACAGGGGACCTGGGAAGACTCCGTTCAGAGGCCAAGAATTCCTCGACGGAATCCGTTTATGAGCAGTATTATGACTATGCAGAAGCGCTCAAGACCCTGCCGCCTCACCGGACTCTGGCCATCAACCGCGGGGAACGGGAAGATTTCCTGAAGGTGAAGGTCCTGGCTCCGGTGGAAATCATTCATGAATGGCTGAACGCTCAGATCATTCGTGATTCATCACATGAATCCGCCGAGTATCTCAGAAAGACATTGGCCGACAGCTATGGCCGACTGATAGAACCTGCCATAGAACGGGAACTGCGCAACGACCTTTCTGAAAAAGCAGAAGAGCAGGCTATCAAGGTGTTCGGGATCAATCTCAAGAACCTGCTGCTGCAGGCACCCATAAAAGGAAAGACCGTCATGGGCTTCGATCCGGCTTTCCGGACCGGGTGCAAGATCGCTGTCATGGATCCTAACGGAAAACTGCTGGCCTTCGATACGGTATACCCCACTGCCCCTGAAAACGATGTGGAGGGCGCCACAAAGAAACTGACAGCCATGATTGAGAAGCACGGGATTGATGTCATCGCCATCGGGAACGGCACGGCATCCCGGGAATCAGAACTCTTTGTTGCGGAGCTGATCCGCGGTCTGAAGCGTCCGGTGACCTATACGATTGTAAATGAGGCAGGTGCTTCCGTGTATTCAGCCTCCAAGGAAGCTACGGAGGAATATCCGGATATCAATGTTTCCATCCGGGGTGCGATTTCGATCGCCGGAAGACTTCAGGACCCCTTAGCGGAGCTGGTCAAGATCGACCCCAAGGCCATCGGCGTCGGGCAGTACCAGCATGATGTCAACCAAAAACGGATGGACGAGGTACTGGGCGGTGTGGTCGAAGATGCTGTGAACCGGGTAGGTGTGGATGTGAACACGGCGTCTGCGGCCCTCCTGCAGCACGTTGCCGGCATCAACAAGACACTGGCAAATAATATCGTGAAGCACAGGGATGCCAACGGTTCCTTCAAGAGCCGCAAAGAACTCAACAAAGTACCGCGGCTGGGCCCGTCAGCATTCACTCAGGCGGCTGGATTCCTGCGGATTCCTGAGGCCAAGGATCTGCTCGACCGAACATCGGTCCATCCTGAATCCTACAGCGTAGCCAAGGCCCTATTGAAGCTGCTCAACTGTGAAACCCCCGAAGAAGCAGAGGGCCGCGCCAATCTGTACGGCCTGGAAAAACTGGCCCGGGAACTGGATGCCGGTATGCCCACGCTGAAGGATATACTGGCTGAGCTTAAAAAGCCGGGCCGAGATCCCCGAGAAGATATGCCGGCTCCCGTATTCCGCTCCGACGTGTTGAAAATGGAGGACCTTCAGCCGGGCATGCTCCTTCAGGGAACCGTCCGCAACGTCATCGATTTCGGCGCCTTCGTGGATATCGGCGTCAAACAGGACGGCCTAGTCCACATCTCCGAACTCAGCGACAAATTCGTGAAGAACCCCATGGAGGTTGTTGCTGTTGGGGATGTGGTGGATGTGAAGGTACTGTCCATTGACGTAAGGAAGAACAGGATAGCACTGAGTATGAAGGGGCTTAAGAAGCCGGTTATAGGTTGAAAACTCTCAACCTTCCTCTGGGAGGAAGGTGTCAGCGAAGCTGACGGAAGGAGTCCCGGAGGGGGTGTACGCTCTGCGACTCCCCCTGTCACTCCGTGACATCCCCGTTAAGCAGGGTGCCCAAATCTGAGATTTGGTGCACATCGCTTATGCCGGAACGGCCAAGGAGGGAGAGTGAGCATATCACCTTCCACCCGGAGGAAGGCAATGAAAAGGAGAAACCAATGCATGCAATCATAAACGCCAGCGTCTTCGATGTGCGCAACAGCACCGTCATCGAAGACTGTACGGTTCTCATACAAAACGGTAAAATCCAGTCAGTCGGGAAAGACATCATTGTTCCGGCAGACTGTGAAGTCACAGACGCAAAAGGTATGAATCTCTTGCCCGGGCTTATCGACGCCCACTGTCATCTTGGGATGTTCGAGGATGGAATGGGCTTTGAAGGGGATGACGGGAACGAAATGACGGATCCGGTAACTCCGGAGCTGCGGGCCATCGACGGCATCAATCCCATGGATCGGGGTTTTTCTGAAGCCTTGGCGGGAGGAGTCACCTGTGTCTGTACCGGCCCGGGAAGTGCCAACGTGCTTGGGGGGCAGTTCGCCACTATCAAGACAAGCGGCAACCGGATCGATGAGATGATCGTCAAGGCTCCCGCTGCAATGAAAACCGCCTTTGGGGAAAATCCAAAGCGTGTATATAATGATAAGAAACAGGCTCCCATGACCCGCATGTCAATAGCGGCCAAGCTTCGGGAAACCCTGCTGTTGGCTGGTGAATACTGGAAAAAGAAGCAGAGTGGAGAACCGGATAAGCGCCCGGGCTACAATTTCAAATATGAGGCTCTTCTGCCGGTGCTCGCCGGCGATCTCCCTGTAAAGGCTCATGCCCACAGGGCGGATGATATCCTGACAGCCATACGCATCGCTAAGGAATTCGACCTGAAGCTTACCCTGGACCACTGCACCGAAGGACATCTGATTCCGGAGGCGCTATTAAAGGCCGGATACCCCGCCATCGTAGGCCCTCATCTCACTACCCGCTCGAAGATCGAATTGAAGGCCCTGGATTTTAAAACCCCGGGGATTCTCAGCAAAGCAGGAATTAAAACCGCTATCATGACCGATCATCCCGTCATTCCCATTCAGCATCTCAATCTCTGCGCCGCTTTGTCCGTAAAAGCCGGGATGGAAGAGTGGGAAGCTCTCCGCGCCATCACCCTCAACGCCGCCGAAATCCTCGAGGTCGATGATCGGCTTGGGGCGATTGAACCGGGCCGTGATGCGGACCTCGTCCTGTGGAACGGACATCCGTTTGCCTGGGATTCCGCTGTGGAGCGGGTTTGGGTGGAGGGTGTAGGGGTTTATAAGGGATAGGGAATAGAGAATTAAGACCATTTGCCACGGATGCCACAGATGAAGGGCGATGGGGGTAGGGTTAGCACAGATGTATTCATCTGGGTTTGAAGTAGGGCAAACCATGTTACGGCCGGATAACAGCTTCAGTACGCAGATGTCTTACCCCCATCGCCCTTCATCTGTGACATCTGTGGATAATGTTTATATTTCATATTTTTATTAAAAGGAGCGGCCTATGGAAATAACTCTAAACAGCGTCGACCAGACCCGTCGGTTTGCCGCTTGTCTGTCAAGCTTCCTCACGCCGGGGATGGTTCTGTGTCTTACAGGGGATCTGGGTGCCGGTAAAACGACATTCACCCAGGCGCTGGCAGTGGCTCTGGGTGTTACGGAGCCTGTAAGCAGTCCCAGCTTCACGATTGTTCATGAATACCACAGCGGGCGATTTCCGCTCTATCATATGGATGTTTATCGGGTTGAGGAGGCAACGGAGCTGGAGGATTTCGGCTTCGACGACTATTTTGCCGGAAAGGCGCTTATTGTGGTGGAATGGGCGGAGCGGGTGGAATCACTGCTCCCTGAGAATAGGATACGCATGGGGCTGTACCGCTGTGAGGATGAAAACCGGCGGATAATAAGAATAACAGAAAAAACCCCCTTGGAAGAACGGGCAGTCGCTTGGCTGGCCCACAACTGGAAGGAATAGACGATGAAACTTCTGGCATTTGAAAGCTCGGCCCATACCGCTTCGGTTGCAGTGGTCACCCTTGAGGGTGTTCTGGGCGAAATCACCATGAACACAGGGCATACCCACTCGGAAAAACTCATGCCCGCAATGGACGCTCTGCTGCAGCAATTGGATCTTCAGCTTGCTGATATGCATGGGCTGGTTGTGGCATCGGGACCGGGCTCCTTCACAGGGATCCGAATCGGTGTGGCGACTGTAAAGGGATTGGCTCACGGGGCCGGTCTCCCGGTGATTCCGGTTTCAACCCTTGAAGGAATGGCATGGAATATGGCAGGTTTCGGCGGGATGGTCTGCCCGATCATGGATGCCAGGCGGGATCAGGTCTATACCGCCTTGTTCGACTGTACTCAGGAGATTCCTGAACGACAGATGCCGGACAGCGCCTTATCTGTAGAAAGTCTGATGATAACGCTGCGGGAGCGGGATGAACCTATTTGGTTCGTTGGTGACGGTATCCTTCGGTTTCGTTCTGTCATAGAGGAAGCCATGGGACATCACGCCCGTTTCCCTCAAAAGCATCTGTGGTACCAACGGGCGGCTTCCCTTGGTATGGCAGCTATGGTGGGAGCGGAGCATCTCAAGGCCTGTTCCTATCAGGAGGCTCAGCCTCAATACCTCAGGAAAACGGAGGCAGAGCGCAACCATGATAAAAAACTTGGAGTCTGAAGCACTTTTCAGGGAAATGACTTCATCGGATGTCCCAGCTGTGGGCGTCATCGAACGGTTGTCATTCAAGACCCCATGGTCTGATGAAAGCTTTGTTTCAGAGCTGCTTTACAATCAGCTGGCCTATTATTACGTAATGGAATTCGAAGGGCAGATCATTGCATACAGCGGACTGTGGACAGTCGCCGGTGAAGGACACATCACCAACATCGCAGTCCATCCGGACTTTCGGGGAAAGGGCTACGGGAGGTACCTGGTCGTTGAAATGCTGAAGGCGGGGGAAGCGAAAGGGTGCGAAAAATTCACCCTGGAGGTGCGGCCTGCGAACAAGGCAGCGGTTCGGCTCTACGAAAGCCTGGGATTCAAAGGCGTAGGAATCCGGCCCAAATATTATCAGGATACCGGGGAAGATGCGCTGATCATGTGGAAGGTATAGATACAGAATGAATTTAAGAAACCCTTAAGAACCATATCCTCCATTTATTAAGCGCCGTCAGTTAGAATAGAACTGACGGCCTTGCATTTTTATGAATGTATCCAACAGTTCCATGACAATATTCTCCGTTTTTGAATTCATCTGATATCATGAAAGCATAAGAAGGAGGGTGAGACATGTTGAATCGCAAAAAAATCCTGATTGCAGGAGGCATTATCCTGCTGATCAGTACGGTGGGATTTGCCTCCTGGAAGGCTTTGAATCCATCAGACAAGCCTGGTAAACCCGTGCAGACGGTGCTCGTTAAAGAAGCCGATATGGAAGCCCGTGTTTTTGTAAACGGGAAGATACAGTCGAAATCCATCAGGACCGTGACCGGCGATGTGCCGGGCAAGGTTCTGACGGTTCCTGTTCAGACAGGCAGCCGTGTCATTGCAGGAGATATCCTTTGCACGCTGGATCCTGGAGATCTGAACTTCCAGATCGAACAGAAAACCATCCTGATCCAGCAGGAGCAGTCCCGGTCGTCGCTGGCCGTAACGACTCGGAACGCTACGTTGAAATCCAAGCTGGATCTGGCTGGCCTGTCAGTTCAAAAGGCGCGGAACGACCTGGATAGCAGAAAAGTGCTCTATGATTCGGGCGCCATCAGTGAATCAGAGTATCAGGATTATGTGTTCCGCTTTCAGCAGGCTCAGGACGAGCTGATTTCGGCTAAAACAGCCTTTGAATCCAGGGAAACGGAAACAAATTCACAGTTTCAGGTGAAGCTGCTGGCATCCGAGCTGAAAAAACTCCGGGAGGATCTGAACGATAAGAATGTCCGTTCTCCGATCACTGGAGTGGTGACTGAGGTGAACGTCAAGCCGGAGGATGTAATCGGTACAGGCGGGTCCATATTTGTCGTGGAGGACACTGCCAATCTGGAAGCAGTGACCCAGATAAGTGAATTCGATATCAGCAAGGTGAAGATCGGACAGGACGTCCTGCTTCGTCCTACAGGCCTCAAAGGGCTTGAAATAAAAGGGAAAGTGGCCAGTGTGGCTCCAACTGCGAAGCTGCAGACCACCGGTCAGACCCGGGAAACCGTCGTTGAAGTGAAAATCGATGTCCTGGAACCGGTTGAAGAGCTGAAAAGCAACTTTTCAACAGAAATCATAATCAAGGCAGAAACCCGAAAGAACGCAATGGTCGTACCCTATGAAGCGCTGTACATCGCCCCTGACGGGACCAAGCAAATCTATGCTGTCGAATCCGGCGTGGTTCGCATCCGTCCGGTAAAAACAGGGATAGAAGGAGATTTGGAGCTGGAAGTGAGCTTTGAAGGGGTCAAAAAGGATCTGCCTGTCATCCTGAATCCAACCGATGCCCTGAAGGAAGGGGAGAAGGTGAAACCGATGAGCCAGGAGGAGGTCACCGAAAAAAATGATTAGAATCCGTGATCTTTGGAAAATATATGATACCGGATCTGTCCAGGTTCCTGCCCTTAAAGGAATCACTCTTACAATCAGTGAAGGGGAGTATGTCGCCGTCATGGGACCATCAGGCTCCGGGAAATCAACGCTGATGAACATCCTCGGATGTCTGGATCGGCCCACAAGAGGTCATTATGAGCTGGATAAGGAGCCTGTCAGCGCCATGGACGATTCAGCGTTGGCTTGGATCAGGAACCAGAAAATCGGGTTCGTTTTCCAGTCCTTTAACCTGCTTCCCAGAATAAGTGCAATCAGGAACGTGGAGCTGCCCATGATTTACGGGCGCGTCCCCGTTAAGGAAAGGAATGAAAGGTCCCTTGAAGCGATGCGGCGGGTCGGTCTGGAGGACCGCATGCATCATAAATCAAACGAACTCTCAGGAGGGCAGCGCCAGCGTGTAGCCATTGCCCGAGCACTCGTGAACCGTCCTGCAATCATCCTTGCCGACGAACCTACCGGTAATCTGGACTCGGTCACTTCTCAGGAAATCATGGGACTCTTTGGAGAACTCAATAGGGAAGGCTCCACCATCATCCTGGTCACCCACGAAGCTGATATTGCCGCCCATGCCCGGCGGGTCGTCATTTTCAAGGACGGCTGCATTGTGGAAGACCGCGAGAATCACCCGGGAGGTGAGCCGCCATGTTCGGTGAAAGCCTGAAAATTGCACTTGGAGCAATCTGGGTCAATAAGATGCGTTCCCTCCTGACCACCCTTGGAATCATCATTGGAATTTCATCCGTCATCGCTGTAGTGGCACTGGGGGACGGTCTGAAGTCGTCAGTGGCCAAAGAATTCGAGAGCATCGGCGTTAAGCGGATCTATATCACCATGAACTGGGAGAAAACGATCCTGGACCGTGATATCCTCAGCCACAAGGACTACGACTCTCTGAAACGTGCATTTTCAGAGGAGATCAAAGCCTCATCCGTCACCTACTCCCAAAGTGGGAAGGTCATTGATGAGAACAAAGGAAAAAAGGAAATCGATGTACAGCTGGTCGGAGTGAATGGCGAGTTTCCAGACATCCAGCCCCTGGACATGAAGGATGGCCGGTTTTTCATGGAGACGGATGTCAGCTCCTATCGAACCGTGGCTGTTATAGATCAGGCGCTGGCTAAAAAACTTTTAGGCAGGGAAGCGGTGATCGGCGAGCGGATAAACGTACAGCTGAACAACCAGAGCCTTTCACTGGTGGTCGTAGGGACTTATGCCATGAAATCATCCAGTATTAACAGCGCATTCGGGTATGTTCCTCCAGCAGTGATATATGTACCGATCAGTACCCTTGAAAAAACAGTGGGTTTGGATGACTTTGTTTACGGCATAGATATAAATCTTAAGCAGGACAATGACCCGATCAGTGTCATTGAAAAGATGAAAGACTTTCTGGATCGGCGTCACAACGCCTCCGGAGAGGACAAGTATGTAGGCTACAGCGCAGAACAGCAACTGGAATTCGCCAATTCGTTCACCGGGGTACTCACCATGGTCATCGGCGCCATTGCCGCCATATCTCTGGTTGTCGGCGGTATAGGAGTCATGAATATCATGCTGGTCTCAGTGACGGAACGCACCCGTGAGATTGGGATCCGAAAGTCGCTGGGAGCCAGACGTCAGGATATCCTGACCCAGTTCCTGGTGGAAGCGGTCATCATCTCGGTTCTTGGCGGCGTTGTCGGAACCCTCTTGGGAGTCGGATTTGCCTATGGGTTGTCTGCTCTGATCAAGATACCCCCTCATGTGGGTATCGGAACTGTCCTGGTAGCCTGGCTTTTTTCAGCGGGCGTCGGCATCTTTTTCGGGATCTATCCAGCAAATAAGGCATCAAAACTGGATCCCATCGAAGCACTGAGATATGAATAGGAGGAATAGTCATGAAAGAAGATGATAAGAAGCAGTTTGACAGCCATCCGGAATCGAAGATGAATGAAGGTGCTGATGAGTCCGATAATTATTTGCTGGAGAGTGAACCGGTTGAAGCCATGACCCTGCTCCAATGCCTGGGTGGGGTGTTCATTTCTCCTGCCAGGACTTTTCGAAGTCTTACGGTAAAAACCCACCTGCTATGGCCTCTTGTGATTCTGACCGTAGTGACAGTGCTCAGCACCTTTTTAAGCATGGATGCCCTTGAAAGCTTCACCCGGTTCAGTATGGAAGCTGCCTTGGCAAAGAATCCTCAGGCGGTGCCTCCGGAAATGATCGAATCCCAGCTTCAGATGAGCATGAAGGTCGTTTTGATCATGACACCCCTTGCGGCTCTCCTTACACCCATCATCAAGGGTCTTGTAACCCAAGGCACTGCAAAGCTGTTTGACGGAAAGGGTACCATGAAAGTCACGCTTTCCGTAATTGCGCTGTCATACATGATAATCATCGCCGGTGCCCTGATCCGTCTGCCGCTGATCATGGCATCCAACACCCTGGTGACATTCTCGCCTGCCATGCTGTTGGGGCCTGATCAGATGGGCTCAGCCTGGGGCAATTTCCTTATGAATTTCGATCTTTTCACCCTTTGGTATCTTGGAGTATCTGCCATCGGCGTTAAAGAGGTGCACCGCATCTCCTACGGAAAATCCCTTGTCACCGTCCTGATTCCCTTCGGCCTGGTTCTGCTGATGAGTCTTTCGGGTGTGATTCTTGAGAAGCTGATGTGAAAAGAGTGAAGAGATAGATAACCAAAATTACAATTTTGATGTATTATCTTCTTCTATAAGAAACGGAGTGAACTGATGAAAGACGTATTGATATTATCGATAGAAACAAGCTGCGACGAAACGGCCTGTGCTGTCACGCGCAACGGGCGGGAGGTCCTTTCGGACACGGTCTTCTCGCAAATAGATCTCCACCGCAGGTATGGCGGCGTTGTGCCGGAAATCGCCTCCAGGAACCATCTGGAAAAAATCAGTACGGTTGTGGATGAGGCCCTGGAGGAAGCGGGGGTGAATCTGGAGGATCTGGATGCCATAGCTGTTACAAACGGCCCTGGATTGGTAGGCGCCCTTCTGGTAGGGGTTTCCTATGCAAAAGGTCTGGCATACGCCCTGAAAAAACCCTTGGTGCCGGTCCATCACATCGAAGGGCATATCGCTGCCAACTATCTGACAGATCCAGGACTGGAACCGCCGTTCCTGTGTCTGGTGGTATCAGGCGGCCACAGCCATCTTATACATGTACAGGACCACACAACCTTCGCGGTCCTGGGAAGAACCCGTGACGATGCAGTAGGCGAGGCTTATGACAAGGTTGCCAGAACCCTTGGCCTTCCTTATCCCGGGGGACCGGAGCTGGATATGCTGGCGAAACAGGGGGATCGCAAGAAGGTCCACTTCACACGGACCTGGCTGGAGAAAGGCAGTCTGGATTTCAGCTTCAGCGGAATCAAATCCGGTGTCCTTAACCATCTGAATAGTCTGGCCATGAAGGGTGAGTCCTTTCACGCTGCGGATGTGGCAGCCGGTTTTCAGGAGGCAGTGGTAGAGGTGCTGGTTACAAAAACCCTTGAGGCCGCAAAACGTACCGGGATGAATACGGTTGCTCTTGCCGGAGGCGTTGCGGCAAACAGCCGCCTGCGGGAAACGCTGCAGGAAGCTTGTACTGACCAGGGTCTGATTCTTAAGATCCCGGATTTCAGATACTGCACCGATAACGCAGCCATGATCGGCTGTGCCGGATACTACCGCTACCTGGCCGGCGACCGGGCCGGCCTCGATCTGAACGCAATCCCCAATCTTCAGATTGACAGATGAAGCGATAAATACTAGTGCTAAATACCCATAGCCCTCCGAACCATTCGATGAGAATGGCCGGGGGGTTAATATTATTATGTAAACACCCTGGGGATTAAAACCTTGTCGAAATTTGTCGAAAATGTGGACAGAACTGTGGATAATGTGGATAAAAAATTGAAGGCCTTAAAATACAGGGTTTAGGGCGGCGGAAACAGTGGGGAAAACAACAGGGTATGTGGATAGAAGTCGTGGAATGTGGATTAAATGTGGATAAGGTGGATAAGTAGGGGGATTTGGTTGACATCCGCTCTGCGACTCCCCCTGTCACCTCCGGTGACATCCCCCTCCCAGAGGGAGATTGACATCTCAACCTTCCTCCGGGAGGAAGGTGGCAGCGCAGCTGGCCACAGCCTACATGTGATTAACAAATCAAAGATTTGTATCACATGTGTCACTTTAGGCATAAGCGACCCGCGACGAATCGTAGATTCGGGCGGTCTGCTTAACAGAAGGAGTCCCGGAGGGTAACGCTCTGCGACTCCCCCTGTCACCTTCGGTGACATCCCCCTCCCAGAGGGAGATTGACATCATCTCAACCTTCCTCCGGGAGGAAGGTGGCAGCGAAGCTGACGAAAGGAGTCCCGGAGGGTAGACAAAACAACAAAAGCGACCCGTCAGGTCGCTTTTGAATAACTAGCTATGTTTGTTCCCTAAATGTTCTTTTCAACATAATCTGCAATATCACCAATGTTCTTGAAGCCTTCCGCAACATCATCAGGGATCTCTATATCGAATTCATCCTCGATGGACATGATGATTTCAACTGCATCCAGTGAATCAGCATCCAAATCATTCATCAGGGATGTACCTGGAAGAATAACTGACGAATCTGTAAGTCCGAGCTGCTCTGCGATGATTGCTTTGATTTTTTCGAATACCATGTTTGCCTCCTGAATCACTCTGCAAGTTGTCTGATGTGCCAAATCTATAACCTATTATAACCGAAAATCGGTTCCTGTCCATAAGCAAATTATCCGATGCCTAACAGTTCTAAGACTCCCGCATATCGCTTCATTGCGTTGGTTCAAGTAATTCAGTCCAGCGCTCATAAGTCCGGTCCAGTTCGGTTCGGCTGATTTCAAGCATTTGTTGAACCCCAACGCTTCGCTCAGGATTTGAATAGACCTCCTCCAGACAAAGCTCCAATGTGAGGCGTTCAATTTCCTTTTCCAGAGCTTCAATCTGCTGTTCCAGGCTTTGGATTTCCCGTTTCGCCGAGCGCTGTTCCTTCTCCAGGTCCTTCTCACGGCGCTTGATTTCCTTTTGCTGGGTGCGGGTCATCGTTTCAATGGGCTCGGCTGAATCCTGCTGTGCGTTCTCGCTGCGTTTGGACAGGTAATAGGAATAATTGCCGTAAAAGGCTTCAGCGCTTGTCGGCTGCAGTTCCACGATCTTCGTGCATACCTGGTTGAGGAAGTATCGGTCATGTGAGATGACAAGGAGCGTTCCTTCATATGATTGCAGCGCGTCCTCCAACACTTCTCTGGCGGGAATGTCGAGATGGTTGGTTGGTTCGTCCATTAAAAGGAAGTTGCTGGATCCAAGCAGGAGCTTAAGCAGACTGAGCCGGGCTTTTTCTCCGCCGCTCAGGGTGCTTAGAAGCTTGAATGCATCGGTGCCGCTGAACAGGAAGGCCCCAAGCAGACTTCGAAGCCGGGTATCTGAAAGGTCCGGGCGGCAGTCTGCCAGCTCGGACAGCAGGTTTTGGTTCAGATTCATGAATTGCAGGTTCTGATCGTAATTGCCGATCAGCACATTGTGTCCCTTTATAATGTCGCCGCCCATGGGAGAAAGCTCACCAAGGATCAAGCGGAGCAGTGTCGTTTTGCCGATCCCGTTAGGACCGATCAGACCGATCCGTTCTCCCTTATAAAGATCGAATGAGATGTTTTCGAAGAGAGGGATCGATCCGAATGACATGGCAAGGTCCCTTACAGTCAGCACATCCTGGCCGCTTGGAGATGCTACGCTGAATTGCAGGTTGAATCTGGCGCTCTCCTTCTCGGGGGATTCGGTGCGAACGATATGTTCAAGCTGCTTCTCGCGGCTTTTGGCTCGTTTGGCAAGCTTTTCTGTCCCGTGCTGCTTGAACCGGCGAATCAGTTCTTCCTGGCGGGCCAACTCGGACTCCTGCTTTTCGTATGACTTCAGCTGAACCTCGAAAACTTTTTTCTTGAAGGCTTGAAAGGCGCTGTAATTTCCGGGATGGGACAACGCCTTGCCATGTTCTATTTCAATGATCCGTGTTGTGACCTGATCCAGAAAGTAACGGTCATGGGTGATCAGCAGCAGGGTGCCCTTGAACTGCTTCAGGTAATTCTCCAGCCATTGAACTGCTCCTATATCCAGGTGGTTCGTAGGTTCATCCAGAAGAAGGATATCCGGCTCTGATAGCAGCAGTCTGGCAATGCTCAGCCGTGTGAACTGTCCCCCGCTCAGGGTCGAAGCGGACCGCTCCTGTTCCGTGTCAGAGAAGCCGAGACCCTTCAGAACCCCGATGATCCGATTTCTGAAGGTATATCCGCCGCTGGCTTCAAACGCTTCTACAGCCTGATGGTATGTATCAAGGAGCGTGTTGAAATGATCGGCTTCATGGTCCGTGGTATGGATGAGGTCTTCCTGTTCCTTCAGCCTGGTTTCGGCTTGAAGAAGGTCGGCGAAAACATCCAGGCAAAACTCTTTCAAGGATCTGGAGTCAACCTCTTCAGATTCCTGACGGAGATAGCCCGTTGTTTTTCCTGCCATACGCCAAATCTGTCCGGAATCGCTTTCAAGCTGTCCGGTAAGTATCCTGAACAGGGTGGATTTGCCCGCGCCGTTCCTCCCAATCAGACCGACGCGTTCTCCTTCCTGCAGCTGAAAACTGACATCCGATAGGATGGTATCGGTACCATATGATTTTGACAGATGACTTACACTTATTACATTCATAGTGAACTCCTTTGATACTCTGCTCTCCTGATATTTTAGCACAGAATCGCCCTGGTGTGCACGGATGGGTCAAGACAGCCATTTAAGCCTATTTGACAGGGATTTTACCGAATGCTATAATTTCATCATAGTTGAATCCTTAACAAGAGGTGTATCCATGCAGAACGAAAGAATCTCGATGGCGGTCATACGCCGTTTGCCGAAATACCACCGATACCTTCAAGAACTACTCGATAGGGATGTGAAGCGGATTTCTTCAAAGGAGCTCAGCGATATCATCGGGTTCACCGCATCTCAGATCCGTCAGGATCTCAATAATTTCGGGGGATTCGGACAACAGGGCTATGGCTACAATGTAGAAGAACTTTTCAACGAAATCGCGAAAATCCTGGGGCTTTCAAAAACCTACAAGACCATCATAGTAGGGGCTGGAAACATGGGTCAGGCCTTGGCCAACTACAACAGCTTTGAAAAATTCGGGTTCCGCCTTCAGGGCATGTTCGATGTCAATCCCCGTCTGATTGGGCTTAAGATTCGGGATTTGGAAGTCTACGACATGCACGATGTCCATGACTACCTTAAGAAGAACCCGGTGGATATCGCATATATCTGCACCAACCGCGATGCAGCTCAGAAAGTGGCCGACCAGCTGGTTGCCTGCGGCATCAAGGGAATATGGAATTTCGCTCCAGTGGATCTTAAGGTACCGGAGGGAATCGTCGTCGAAAATGTACATCTGATTGAAAACCTGCTGACACTGTCTTATTTCCTGAAAGGAATCGGACGGGTGAAGTAACCATAAAAAAAAACCGGCTCATAAGAGTCGGTCTTTTTTTTAGGAGCTTACTTAGGTTGTGGAGCGTCTACAGGACAAACATTCGCGCAAGCGCCGCAATCGATGCAAGCAGCCTCGTCGATAACGTAAACACTGTCACCGGCGGTGATGCAGCTAACTGGACATTCGGGCTCGCATGCGCCACAGCTGATGCAATTCTCGTTGATAAAATATGCCATTTTTAAGTTCCTCCTTCGATGAGATTAAAATCCTATCAGTGCAATTATATAGAATTATTTGTCACTCGACAACTACAGAATGCTAAAAGGCATAAAAAAATGCGTTGCAAACGATTCTCATTGCTTGAAAGTATGAAACAGTACCGGTCTTTCTTAAGGTGTGGCATAATGGAAGAAGTGAAGCGATTGACGATTGACGAATAACGATTGTCGCTGCGGTTCTCTTTATGTCTTACGTTTCCCGTTAATCGTATGTCGTTGATCGACTCAAAAGGAGCTTTCATGAAAGTATATGCATTTGTAGGATCCAGCGGGTCGGGAAAGAGTTATCGGGCAATGACCGTTGCCAGCAGCAGGGATATCGAATATATCATTGATGATGGACTGCTGATAAAGGGCAGCAAAAAGCTGGCAGGTTCTTCTGCAAAACGGGAGAAAACCAAGGTAGGGGCCGTGAAAAGAGCTCTCTTCAATGATTTGGAGCACCGTCGGCAGGTCTCTGAAATGATTGCCGTTGAAAAACCGGAGAGCATACTGATTCTGGGCACATCGGACGAAATGGTCCGACGCATTGCTTCCAACCTGGGTTTGAAGGAAATAGATGAAACTGTTTATATAGAAGATGTTTCAACAGCCACTGAGATCCAGACAGCCAAGAATCAGCGGATGCAGTTCGGTAAGCACGTAATCCCTGTCCCCACCGTAGAACTGAAACAGGATTTTTCAGGGTACTTCATGGATCGGCTGAGCATCCTCCTCCGACGTCGCGGCAAGGGTCCTCAGATGGCAGAAAAAACAGTGATGCGGCCGACCTTCAGCTATTTAGGAAATTACACCATTGCAAACCGTACCCTGGTACAGATCATCAGTCATGTGGCGCGCAATACTCCGGGGGTTGCAAAAGTAATGCGGATTTCAATCATCAAGTACGCCTATGGGATTGAAATCGACATAGATCTGGCCCTTGTCCTGGAAGTGAAAATCGTACAGGTATGTGAGGCTGTTCAAAAAAATGTGAAGGAACAATTGGAATTGATGACGAATCTGCATGTGATAAAAATAAACATACACGTACGCTCTTCAATTTCGAATAATTAATACAAATTTGGATTATGTACTAATACATTTTAGCAAAACCGTTTTTATTCAGACGTTTGCATTTTTATTGATTCTAATGTCCCTCGGGATATTGAATACAGGATATCCAAGCGTACGAATTCTTTTAATCACTGGTGTGTAAGGGTTTGAAGCCGTTTTCTCGGCGGCATCAAGTTAATCTTTTAACGTAAAATAAGCTGTCAAATTGACAGGGAACTTATATTTGGATGTTTACTTTATTAAGGGGGTATGTTATACTCTGAATGTCAAGAGATACGCAAAAATTTCACAAACAAGCCGCAATATTCTGAAAAATCGATGCCTATTTGATGCACCAGGAAAACGTTCCCCTAAGTTTGCATACTGGTATACAATCTGAAAGCGTTATTGATCAAGGTGTTGACGGAATCCGGTTCCATTCAAGCGGAACCTTTTTCAGGCCCTCATGTGCAATATTTCTTTCATAATCCGTTAAAATTGTATGAACAATCTCGTAATATGCAACTGATAAATCTTTTCATGTACTTATGCGTCAAAAACTTAACATGTCTGTCTGTCCGTCTTCTGTGATTAAAGGGCACTGAAGAGGGAGTAGATATATAAATCACTCAACTAAAAGGAGATGCTGAAACTATGGATTACATCAAAAGTGTTTTTGAAGAAACTAAGAAAAGAAATGCAAACGAGCCAGAATTCCTTCAAGCAGTAGAAGAATTTTTCCACTCTTTGGGTCCGGTTATGAAGAAGCACCCAGAATGGGTAGAAGCCAACATCCTTGGACGGATCGTTGAGCCAGAGCGACAAATCACTTTCCGAGTACCATGGGTTGATGATAAAGGCGCTCTGCAAGTGAACCGTGGATTCCGCGTTCAGTTCAACGGCGCTATCGGGCCCTACAAAGGCGGCCTGCGTTTCCACAAATCCGTTTACATCAGCATCATCAAATTCCTCGGCTTCGAGCAAATCTTCAAAAACAGCCTGACTGGTCTTCCCATCGGCGGCGGCAAAGGCGGCTCCGACTTCGATCCTAACGGCAAATCCGATGCAGAAGTTATGCGTTTCTGCCAAAGCTTCATGACAGAGCTTTACAGACATATCGGACCAGATGTTGACGTTCCAGCTGGCGACATCGGAGTTGGCGGACGTGAAATCGGTTACCTTTATGGTCAATACCGACGCATCAAAGGAGTTTTCGAGAACGGCGTTCTTACAGGAAAACACCTGGAATACGGCGGTTCACTGGTTCGTCCGGAAGCTACCGGCTACGGAATCACTTACTACACACGTGAGATGCTCAAAGCCAAAGGAGAAAGCTTTGCTGGTAAGACAGTAGCTCTTTCAGGCTTCGGTAACGTTACTTGGGGTACTGCCAAGAAAGTAACTGAGCTCGGCGGAAAAGTTGTTACAATTTCCGGTCCAGACGGATTCGTTCACGATCCAGCTGGTATCTCCGGTGAGAAAATCGACTACCTGCTTGACCTTCGTTCAAGCGGTAAGGACATCGTTGCACCTTATGCTAAGAAGTTTGCCGGTTCTACTTTCCACGCTGGCCAAAAGCCATGGGGCATCAAAGCTGACGTTTGCATCCCTTGCGCAACTCAAAACGAAGTTGGAATGGAAGATGCTAAGAAAATCGTTGCTAACGGAACTAAGTTCTACACTGAAGGCGCTAACATGCCTACTTCCAACGAAGCGGTACTGTTCCTTCAAGAGAGCGGCGTTATCGTAGGACCTGCTAAAGCTGCAAATGCTGGTGGTGTTGCTACTTCCGCTATCGAAATGAGCCAAAACTCCATGAGACTGAGCTGGACTGCTGAAGAAGTAGATGCTAAGCTTGACCAGATCATGACTAACATCCATGCAGTTTCCGCAAAAGCTTCCGAAGAATACGGCTTTGGTTACGACCTGGTTGCAGGCGCTAACATCGCTGGTTTCCTCAAAGTTGCTGCTGCAATGCACGCTCAAGGCAACTACTA
>CAZEHS010000052.1:0-21819 GCA_964511875.1 uncultured Peptostreptococcaceae bacterium | reverse complement strand
TTGGTTTTATCACAGCAGAAGACGGCACAGATGTGTTCGCTCACTTCTCACAAATTCAAAAGGACGGCTTCAAGACTTTGGATGAAGGCGAAAGAGTTTCTTTTGACGTAACAAAAGGCGCTAAAGGCCCACAAGCAGAGAACATCGTTACTCTGTAATACTTTAAGCCAGCTAGGACATGGAGATTTTCTCCATGTCCTTTTTTATTTTCCATTAAACATCAGACAGCCTTCTCATATTAAGTATATATCCCATGCTTCCGCCGACCAGGCCGCCTATTATGTGAGTGAATTGCGATATATTGTCAGTCACCGTGACACTGTCAGCCGCTTCCTTACCCAGGTACAACATTGCAACCAGAATAAGGGACAGAGGAATCTGCCCCTTTCGAAAATTTGCAAAGGAGCTCATCAGAATCATCATGAAGACAATGCCGCTTGCCCCTAAAAGCATTTCCCCCGGAAAGAAAATCACCTGAAGAATACCGGTAGTAAATGCGGTTATTGCCATGGTGACAGCCAAAGGAACCGATCCGTATTTTTCCTCGAGCATCGGCCCTATCAACAGGAGAATCGCAATGTTACTGAAATAATGCTGAAAACTGGCATGTCCGATCACATGAGTGAAAATCCGAAGGTAAGCCAATGGGTCAGTCAGGGGCGCACGATATACACTGAACATCAACATATTGGACAAACCGCCTGTCATGTATGAAAACAAAAGGGCCCCCAACGACAATAGGACAAACCCTATTGTCACAGGGGCGTTGATATAGATTCTTTTCATTATGATCTCCCACGACTTCGTGCTTCGCCTCTCACCGCCGGCCTAGGATCCGCTTGATTATACGCTGCAAAAAAGGCTTCTTTTCAACGATTCCAGTATTCTGCAGGTTTTCCTGATGGATCGGTGCCGGCTGCTCTTCCCGAGGGACGGGCAGAACTGCTTTGGGCACTGCTGGTTTAGGTTCATATTTCTGATGGTTCCGGGCCTTATCTGCATTCTGATAAGGTTTTCTTTGGGAAGGCTTACCATGTCCTTCTGTTTTGACGGTTGATGTTCCTGTCGCTGATGGTCTTTTTCTCTGGGGATTTGCAACAGTCGCAGCTGCATGAATACCTCCAGGATGTTCCTGATGACGGTGCGATTTCGCCTTGGACCACTTCTCTGCGGCTCCGGCCTTTCTCGCCTGAACAGCTTCCTCCGAAGGCAGTTCCTCTTCGGATATCATTGCCCCGGTATGCTCTTCAATCTCATATAGGCTCATGATATCCTCACTGGTTACCAAAGTGATGGCACGGCCTCCGTTTCCAGCCCTGCCGGTACGACCGATCCGATGGACATAGCTGTCCTTCTCGTTCGGTACATCGTAATTGATCACCAGGGATAAATCGTCGACATGAAGCCCCCTTGCGGCAACATCCGTTGCAACAAGCATATGGAACTCGCCGTTTTTAAACTGCTGTATGGTCTTAAGCCGTTTCCCCTGAGGAATTTCTCCATGCAGAGCCTGTGAGGCATACCCTTTTCGTGACAGGTATTCCTGCACCCTGTCTACTGCGATCCGGGTATTGCAGAAAATCATGCAGCTGTCCGGCTGTTCAACCGTCAGGATGCGGTTTAGCTGCGTACGCTTATCGTGGATATCCACACGGTAATACAACTGCTTGATGGTATCAACCGTCTTGGTATCCGATTCAATCTCGATCGTAAGCGGCTGTTTCATGTATTCCCTGCAGATCCGTTGAACTTCAGCAGGCATTGTGGCAGAGAACAGGAGTGTCACTCGATTTTTCGGGAGTGTTCTGATGATCCGCACCACTTGATCGATGAAACCCATGTCCAGCATTCGGTCAGCTTCATCCAATACCAGATATTTCACATGTTTCGTCACCAGATTCCCCTGTCTGATGTGATCAAAAACCCGGCCGGGTGTTCCTGTTACGATTGAAGCACCCTTGCCAAGAGCCTGTATCTCAACATTCATGCTATGCTGCCCATATACGACAGTCGTTTTGAACTGAAGATGTTTTGCTAGCAATTTGATATCACTGTCCACCTGGACAGCCAATTCACGAGTAGGCGTGAGTATCAGACCTTGCGGGCCGTCTGCTGTAGAATCGATTTTCTGCAGCATGGGGATTCCAAAAGCGGCGGTCTTGCCGCTGCCCGTTTTCGACATGACTATCAGATCTTCCTGATTCATGACATGAGGAATCGTTTTACTCTGTACAGCTGTCGGCTTGTCGAATCCCATATCTTCTACTGCCTTTAAGATTTCTGGTGCAATACCTAACTCAAGAAAATTCTTATCCATATTTTGTCTTCAGCAGGATCGTATGATAGTGCAACCATCTCTGCTGAATACTCCTTTCTTTCGTACAGCAATGCCATGCATGTGCTGTATCGTCTCAGACAACCTATTCAGTCACGCTTGACAGATAGTATCCCCATAATAATATCAGTCAATCCCCTGACAGGCAACACCATGGGTATATAATCCTTCTTCCCCCTTTCTTTGCTGCTGACTTATTGTCATTCAATTCCCTTAAATGTCTCTTTGATGCTTTCGTTGCTGTTATGACCCGGCAACGACTTGATCAATATCCCATCGGAACCGATGTAGGCCGATGTTGGATAGGCTCTGACGCCATAGGCACGGGTTACATCTCCGCCTTCATCCAGAAGCACCGTCAGATTTTCCTTATCGATTCCTTTGAACCACTGAATGAAATCCCCGCGGCTTTGCTCCCCGTTAAAATCCGGCGATACGATTGTAATCACCTTGAAGCCATTATCCTCAGCAGAAAGCCGATCGATCTCATCCATACCCGCCAGGCAGATGGAGCACCAGGAAGCCCAAAACTTGACATACACTCTCTGCCCCTTAAAATCCGCCAATGAGTAGGTCGTGCCCTGAACATCCATCAGTTCAAAGGCAGGTGCAGGATTTCCCTTGTTCATCATGACATCCTCCGATGCCGGAGGTCCGTCAACAGTCATCGACGGGGCTCTTTCCTGATTTTTCAGCACATTCAGATAGATGCCTGCTATGGCCAGTGCTGCGATGACTGCAACTGCTGCTATCATATTCCTGTTCATATGGATTCTCCTTCCATTAAAAAATGCGATCAATCAGTGCTGTGATCCGGTTCAGGCTTTCCGACATCAGCAGCAGGCCCATGATGACAATCAACACACCGCCAACACGCTTTATCGTTATCAAATGAGACTCCAGCTTAGCAAACTTGTCCAGAAGCACGTCGGACAAAACTGCCATCAGCAAAAACGGGATTGCCAGCCCCAAGGTATATATCATCATCAGCCATGCACCGTAAAAGGCTTGACCGCCTCCCGCTGAGACAACCAGAACCGCACCAAGCACCGGCCCTACACAAGGGGTCCAACCGAAACTGAAGGTAAGGCCCAGAAGATATGTGCCTAATAGATCATGCTTCCTGCTGCGTTTCAAATTCATGACCTTGTAGCGTTCAAGGAAGGGCAGTCGGATCAGATCCAGTTGATGGATCCCCAGCAATACAACAATCAGACCGCCTATCTGTATGAACAGTCTGCTGTTAATCAGACCTCCCAAAGCTCCGGCTCCGAATCCCAACAGAACAAAAGTGGTTGACAGGCCCCCAACGAATATCAGGGTTCTGCCTATGGACGCCAGGTTCACTTTGAATCGTCCAATCTGAATCACACTGCCTCTGCCTGCATCTGTTATGATTCCAATGTAGACCGGCAGCAAAGGGAATGTGCAGGGTGCGAAAAATGACAGGAACCCTGCCGCAAAAACCGTACTCATGAATAGCTCTTCACCTGCCATGGTTTCACCTTCTTTCGGATAACGCTCACTGATTTCTATAGTTTAATTATAAACTGGTCCCGCATCAGTTGATATCGATTATCATGTGAGCATTCTTGATTATCATCATGAGGTGAAAAAAATCAAGGAGCTGTCTCTAACAGGGTTTCATCCTGTTGGAAACAGCTCCTTCTCGTGTTGGTACAAAATTACCGCCGGTATGTAGGGTACGGCAGTGTTATGAAAACATGCTGCTCTCTGATTCTGGACCAGTTCTTTCAGCAAGTACGTCCATATTACTTTGCAAATCCTCCAGCAGCGAGTTCACATGATTCATCTGGTGTGACTTTTCTTTAACCTCGCTCTGAATTTCCTCCAGCTCCAATTCAGCATAACGGACTCCAGCAACACTCATCCCGTTATCGAGTATATATTTCATTTCCTGATAGACTCCCTGCAAAGCAGAAATTTCGTTATCCAATTGGCAGACATAGTCAGTGAGCAGGTCAAAAGCACCATCGAAGGAGAGTGTCTTAACAAGGACTCTGCTGTTTTTCATGCTCATCAAATGATTAAGCGTCATAATTGCCTCACATTAATCTCGTATTTTACAACCGATCCGGATCAATTCCTGAAACGACCCAGTCTTGACTGAGTTTTTTCCAGTTGCGGGTAGTCACGGCATCAATATACCGCTCCTTATGAACAGCTTTGGCAATCTTGGATATCTGTCTTATTTGTCCGGTCACTACCGGATTTTCCATGATGATTGCACGTCGCTTCAATCCATATTCTTCGATCATATTGATCCCTTCACAGAATATGACTTCAGCATGATGTCCCAAAGGCTTGGCATCCCTCATATCCATGACCATACTGAAAGGCTTGATGAAGGACGTAAGAACTCTTTTGGATTCCTCATACCATCGTTCCAGTTCCCTGTCCTCTAATACTCCGCTGAAAGTATGCTTCATTCCATAATCCGTTACTTCGATTTCGTACATGATTTGCCCCCTGAAATAGTTCCAAGTATGATTACTGATTGTCCTCAAAAGAACTGACGATTCGAAAGCCAGTGACGAGAAGGGCTTTTTCCTGACAGGCTGATTCAGCGTATATCCCCATTCCATGGAAATATTCGTAGTTTTTCACGAACAACAATTCGTCCATTGGAACTTTGTATCCGCCTTTCTCCATTTCAAAAAAAAATTTCCTGTTCATAATGAATCCTCCCTGAATAAACAACCTTATCTGTTGTTTAATCGCAATCCCTGTCCGCGAGATCTCGTGTCTTTAATGGAACAGTCTACTAATAGTAATCATATTCCAAAACAGCCCAGCTGTATTTACAATAAAGCAACCTTGACTTTCAGAAATATGACATTTAATCCCCTTGATATATTTCCCTTTTTCATATCGATTGCAAAAAAAATACTCCGTCCAAAATCCGGAGGAGTACTTGGTTTCAATATGTACTATATGAGAAATTCCACCCTGACGCACCGGCCGATGACCTGTATATCCTTTGTCTCCACTGTCACCGGTTTTGGATCCGAAATGCCCTGTGATAGGACCAGTCGACCTGTTTGCTTCTGGACCCTGTAGAACTGCTTTCGGTTCTGCCGCTCAATAAGATATATTCCCTCAGCCTGAACTGTCTTCATTTCCTGAACCCACAGGATGTCCCCTTTACGGATCCTTAGACCTGAAGCATCGTCATCAGAGACACCGAAGAATAACAGCTTCTCCCAGGGGATATCTTCAATCTTGCGGTTCAGGACGGGTAATTCCTTATGCCCCATAACCTTGCCGCTGCGCACATCAATCACTTGGAACCGCTTGATGATATTCGCCAGCGCGCCGGTCCACTGCGCATTCGGTTCAACCTGAACGGTTTCATGGGTAATCGGCTTCACAGGAACAGCCGCTTTGAGGGATGCTTTTACCGGCACAGTCTTAACCGGTGTGGGCTCAATTTCTTCAATGTATGCATTGTAGCTGGTCTCCATTGTTTCACCGAATACTGCAAGGATAGCCGCAGCAGCATTTTCATTTATGATCTTCTTGCCTGATTCGATCTGAATGATATAGGCAGCGGCCAGGCCGCATTTTTTTGCCAGCTCCTTCTCGGTCAAACCTGCCTTTATTCGTTCTTCATGTATTCTCTTTGCGATAGGATTCATTGAAATTCACCTCTCTGACTGCTATTCGAAAATCTGTTCCAAATGGTGCGATTGATGATCCAGGTATTGATCCAGCAGCTGTGAGAGTGTCACCGGGGCGCCGGAATCCACCTGACATGTCAGGCTTACCATTGACTCATCTGATATTCTCTCAATGATCTGCAATAGATGACTATTCTGAACCGTCCATAGCATCAGGACATCTTCGGTATCCATATCATGATACCCCTGCAGCCTCACCCAATGATCCTGGTTATAACCTGCAACCACCAAAGGCTGTTCATACTGAGCGCGGATAAACCTTGCCTGATTGTTGACGGCCGAATCACACAGATGGCCCAGAATCTCACGGCGGCTCCACTTTTCAAAGGCGCGCTCCGACATCATTTCATCAGATAAGTCTCGAATCCTGTCAGGGACCATTTCAATAAGGGATTGAAGTGTTTCGCAGTTGCTCATCATTGCCTCCCGTCTCCAGATCTCATCATACCATCTCAGTAAACCGTTCCACCCATTTTCCTTCAACTTCCTTCATCGACAGGAACATTTCCGCCGGGCGGACCCATATTCCCTGATCTCCATACAGAGCCTGGTAAACCACGTATTCCTCCAATGTTTCTGAATGCCTGGCAAGATGAAGGACTTTGTAACGGTTTCCCTTGAAATGGAGATAGGTTTTACCAGCAGCCACGGTTCGTTTGGACTCCATTATATCTCACCTCCCGTTATTCCCTTACTCCTGAATCCTAGATATCAACTTTTCAAGGCACGCTTTCCCTCCCGGGCAGGCCGTCAGGTGATCCCTGAGAATGACGGCAGATTCAACCGTCGTAATGCCCATTCCATCGAATACCTCACCGATTTCTTTCAAACGCTTTTCAGATTCATTCATGTTCCGATCCTCCACCTTGTCAGTTATCGAATGACAGTCTGAAATTGACATAGGTGCCGGTATCCTGAAGCAATACCATTGCATCATATGTGCCGTCACCTGCCTTTTTCTTCAGGCCTGTCATCTTCACCTTGCCTTCGGCAAGTAAAGCCCGCACAATCTCGGGCGTTAGCTCCTTACCCTTATCGCTGAAGAACTTTTCGCTTTTCCACATGGAGAAACTGCATTTGGGCTCATTGCGATAACCGGAGCAGTAGAAGGATTTTGAGTTCTCATAAACCAGCTTCCCGCACCGGGGGCATTTTCCCAGAGGTTCACGATCACCAAATGCCTGACGGTCAATTCCAGTAGCAGCAGCCTCAGCAACAATATCCGACACATAAGACCGTATCCCTGCCATGAAATGTTCTGATTCCATCTGACCGGCTGCAATCTCGGACAGCCTGCTCTCCCAATCTGCGGTAAGGTCAGGGAGCCGCAGCCTGTCTGGTACCAGACTGATCAGTCTGACACCCTGGGCGGTGGCAAGCAGGTTTTTCTTCTTCCGTTCAACATACCCCACAGTGATGAGTTTTTCAATGATGCTTGCTCTTGTGGCAGGGGTACCCAGCCCCATCCCCTTCATTTCTTCCCGCAAGGCCTCATCCTCAATGGCTTTCCCGGCCGTTTCCATGGCGGAAAGCAGAGTGTCTTCGGTGAAGTTCTTCGGTGGACTGGTGGAACGGCTTAGTAGGCTTATGGCTTCAGGTGTCAGCCTGTCGCCTTTTTTCAGTGTGATGAACTGCTCCGGTTCCTCTTCGGCTTCAGGATTCCTCACTTTGCCGATAAGGGCATCCTCAATGGCTTTCCAGCCTGGATTCGTTACTTTCTTACCGGATGCTTTAAACCGTTCATCTTCGATCATCAGTTCGATATCGGTCTGATCATAAGCCATTTTTTCATCCAGGACGCATAAGAACCGGGTCAGGATAAGCCGCAGGAGGTTGTTTTCCATGTCATTGAGCCGAGCGGAGTTGTACCTTGCGATGTTCGGGGTGACGATGATAGCATGGTGATCAGTGACCTTGCTGTCATTGATGACACGCTTATCGATGTTCAGACCCTGTTTTATCAGTTTTTCAGTATGGGGGACAGCATCTTTGACGCCTGTCTGAATGGCTTTGACCAGACCTGGCAGCTCCCCCTTCATATCTGAAGAGAGATAACGGCTGTCTGTCCTCGGATAGGTAGCCATCTTGTGTTTTTCGTAGAGCGCCTGAGCTGAATCCAGAGTCTGGTTTGCCGTATAGCCGTAACGTCTGTTTGCATCCCGCTGAAGCTCAGTCAGGTCATAAAGAAGGGGTCTGTCCGATGAGGCTTTCTTCCTGTTGAGTTTGACGACGCTGCCTTCCTTACCGGTGCATTTCTCTACGATTGCTTCAGCTGCTTCCTTGCTGGCAGCCCTGGTTCCTTCCTCATTGAACCAGGCGGCTTTGAACACCTTGCAGTCTGCTTCGATTTCATAGAATGGCTCCGGAATGAAATTCTGAATGGCGAGCTGACGGTTAACGATCATGGCAAGGGTAGGGGTTTGAACACGGCCCACCGTAAGCTTCGTGTTATACTTGACTGAAAAAAGACGGGTGGCATTCATTCCCACCAGCCAGTCTGCCTCAGCCCTGCTCCGCGCAGATTGGTACAGATTCTCATATTCCCTGTTATCCTTCAGAGAAGCGAAACCCTTCCGTATAGCCTCATCCGTCATGGAGTTGATCCATAATCGCTTTACGGGTTTGGTACAGCCGGAAAGCAGGTACACATACATGAAAATCAGCTGCCCTTCCCGCCCCGCATCAGTGGCGCAGACCACTTCGGTGATGCGTGGGTCGTTCATAAGACGGCTGACTATTTCAAACTGTTTTCCTCGGGAGGTATTGATCCGGTGCTTGAACGTTTCCGGCAGCATGGGCAGGGTACTGAGCTTCCACCCCTTCCAATCCGGGGTGTACTCTTCAGGAGGTGCCAGTTCCACCAAATGACCCACGCACCAGGTGACCAGGCAGCTGCTGCCCTGAAGGAACCCCTCTTTCGACGATGACGCCCCCAGGAGTTTTGCTATATCTTTACCCACACTGGGTTTTTCTGCGATGATGAGTTGCAAGGAAAGGACCTCCATATCAAAAAATCTTCGAACCTGTTGTCTTCGCGAGGAGCGGAGCGACGCGGCGATCTCTCCCTTGAAGCATTTCTGCTACTTGGCACGGGTTCAGACAAATAGGGAGAGATTGCCGCGCTATGCTCGCAATGACAAGATTAATAATACTTCCAATCCGTGTCCATCCGTGTTATCCGTGGCAAATTATTTTACCAGGGCCTTCCCTGTTTTTTCGGCTTCGTCTTGGCGGGAGCAGATGTTCTGGCTTTGAATGGCTTTTTTGCAGGCTGTTCGGTACTCGGAATTCCTGCATCAGCCGATTTCGTACCCATCGGTTTAACCACAGTCGGCTTAGGCGCCTGGGGCCTGGCTGATGATGGCTTTCCCCGTCTCGGGCTGATGATGCGGGCTTTATATACGTCTTTCTGCTCTATTTTCACACCGAGCTTGATTTCCAGTTTTTTGATAAGGGGCATTTCAGATTCGGTGACCAAGGAAATGGCGATGCCGGTATTCCCGGCCCTGCCGGTCCGACCGACGCGGTGGAGATAGCCTTCCTCATCCGGTGGAAGATCCATATTTATGATATGGGTAAGACCCTTGATATCCAGACCACGGGCAGCCAGATCGGATGCCACAAGAATCTGGATCCGGCCGTATGTGAAATCGTCCATTGCTTTCTTACGGTCCTCTTTAGTGGCATCGCCATAAATACCGGCAGATTTTATCTGATGATGCTGTAGCTTGGCCACTGTCATCTGGATCTGATCGTTCCGATTGAGGAATACCAGTGCCTTCTTCGGCTGCAGGGCTGTAATCAGCTTCCGCAGTACCTCGATTTTCTCGCGATGCTCCGCTTTGATGACCATATGGACGATCTGTCCGCTAACCGGAGTTTCGTCAATCTGAACCACTTCCGGATCCTTCATGAACTCACGTGCTATCTGCAGCGCCTGCTCGTTTATCGTAGCGGAGAAAACCATAAGCTGACGATCCTTTTGAGTCGCTCGGATGACGGCTCTGACACCTTCGATGTTATTCACATCCAGGAGCCGGTCTCCTTCATCAATGACTATGGTCTTAACCGTATGGGCATTTATTTTCTTGAGTTTGATCAGCTCCAGGATTCGGCCTGAAGAGCCTACTATGATCTGAGGTTTTTCCTTGAGTTTCTCCACCTGACGTTTGATGTTCACTTCACCCATGATCACAGCTGAATTGATGGGGATGCCTGAATTGGATGCCAGTGTCTGTATCTGACGATTGATCTGTACGACCAACTCGTGCGTAGGCGCCAGGATGATGACCTGCATTTCCTTCTTGTGCGCATCGGTCTTTTGGAAAATCGGTAGAAGGTAGGCCAATGTCTTGCCACTTCCGGTGATGGAACGTCCTATGATATCCAGATTCTTCAACGCGAAGGGGATTGCCCCGGCCTGAATCGGAGTAGGGATCGTTATGTTGTCCTTTTTCAGGCCCTCGATCAGGGCGGAGGACAGCTCAAGTGTTTCAAAGGTGCTTTGCATGGGGGCTCTCTTTCTTATTATCTTCCAGGGTTTCAGTGACATTCTTCTATGACTGCGGGAACGGACGACTACTAAGCTTTCCTATTCTTGACTATGGGGTTTTCTGCAAATGTCTGCTCAAAAACCCTTTTGGCTATGATCAGTGTGATGGCACCCAGTGGGATTGCCAGGATCATACCTGCAGCACCCCAGAAGGTGCCGAAGACAAGGATGAAGAACATGATCCACAAGGGGCTGATTCCCACGGAATTGCCCATGATCCGGGGACCGATGAAGTTGGCATCGAACTGCTGGAGTACCACGATGAGCAGCAGGACCCACAGGGCCAGGGACGGGTTGTACAGTGCTGTGGCAACCACCGCAGGCACTGCTCCGATGAAGGGTCCGAAGTAGGGTATCACGTTTGTGAGGCAGATGATCAGAGCCAGAGTCAAGGCATATTTGACTCCCATGAGACTGAGGCAGATGAACGCCAGCATGCCGACTATGGCTGACTCCAGAATCAATCCGACAAGGAAGTTGGAGAAGATCGTATTTGCTTCATTGGCAAAACGCCGGATTTCATTGGCTGCTTCTTCGGGAAAAGCTCTTCTATTGATCCATGTGAGCCCGGCGATGACCTTGTCTTTGGAAATCGCCATATAGATGGAGATGATGAGTCCGATGAAGGTATTGAAGAATGCGGAGGTCAAGGCGAAAAGCAGACCTGACAGATTGGTGATGATCAGATTAGCAAACCCTGCAGCCTTCTGGGCATAGGTACTCAGATCCACGTTCAGGTACTTGCCGAAGATCGTATTTTCCAGCATTGAAGAATCCAGTGAGAGTGTACCCAGTTTGGCAGTCACATCATCCACTATTGCCATGGTGTTATCAAGTGCCTGAGGAACAACCCTCCAGCCGAAGAAACCGATGAGCAGCAGCAGCACCAGATAGGTTGCTGCAATGGCCATTCCCCGTTTCATCTTCATCCGGATCTGCAGGAAATTCAGGATGGGATTCAGGATATAGGCAATGGCGAACCCCACATAAAAAGGCATGAGAGTGATGAAGAATGTGCCAATCACCGATTCTATGGCCGGGAGTTTCTGTACGATGTATGCCGTTGCAATGATTAACAGCGATGCGAGCGCACCATACTGCATAAAGGTTTTCCTATTCAAGAGACACCTGCCTTGGTATTGGAGTGCAATTTTTCTGCCTCAGATGATTATACCATGGATTTTCTTCTGATGCTAAAAACACAGCCTCTGCTCCCGTGGGACCATGGCTGTGTTTGGGTTAAGCGCTTTCTCAATCTTTCTTTCGCGTCCATTTGTCCCTGAATCTGATGTAGTACCGGACTCCGGCCAACAGAGGACGCACGATTGGCGGTTCCATTTCCTTGACAACCTTTTTAAATTCCCTGCGAATTTCAATATGCTGGGGACAGACCTTCTCGCATTTGCCGCAGTTGATGCATAGTGAAGCATTGGTAGGTTTCCCTCCGGTAAGACCGCTGGTGAAGAATGTGTATTGGAAGTTTGCACCGTTGCCGCCGAAGAGGTGCTTGGTATTGTAAAACCCAAAGCACATGGGTATGTTCACGCCGACAGGGCAGGGCATGCAATAACCGCAACCGGTGCAATCGACCTTTTTGCGTTTGAAATACTCCTGTTTCACTTCCTCCACCAGAGCCAATTCCTTCTCTGTCAAGGAATTCGGAAGTGTCTCACCTGCCACACGGATGTTCTCGTTGATATGCGCTTCTTCATTCATGCCTGATAAGACCGTTGCAACCTCCGGATGATTCCAAATCCAGCGCAGGGCCCACTCAGCCGGGCTTCTCTCTACATCTGATCTCTGCCATATTTTTTCGACGCTGTCCGGGACCCTGCCTGTGAGCATCCCTCCCCTAAGCGGTTCCATGACTGTGACTCCCAAACCTTTGCTCGCTGCATACTGCAGACCGTCCTTGCCTGCCTGGTAATGCTCATCCAGGTAGTTATACTGGATCTGGCAGAATTCCCAGGGATAATCATCAATCAGTCGTTTGAAGCTTTCTTTGTCCCCATGGTAGGAAAACCCCACATGTCCGAGTTTTCCCGCCGCCCTGGCCTTATCGAAGAATTCCAGCGCTCCCTGCTCCTTCAGACGGGTCCACCCTTCCAAATCATTGAGGGCATGGATCAGATAGAAATCAATATGGTCGGTTTTCAGTCGCTTCAACTGCGTCTCAAGAATATTGTCCATATCCTTTGGGGAATGGACCATATAGGGGGGAAGCTTAGTGGCAATCATGACCTTTTGCCGGTAACCGCCGGCAAGGATGTCACCCAGAATGGATTCGTTTCTACCCGCATCATAGACATAGGCCGTATCGAAGTAGTTGACGCCCTGTTCAATGGCACTGTGGATTTGTCGGGCTGCCCGATTCTCATCTATTTTTCCGCCCCGCCCGGGAGAACCGCCGATCCGCGGGTACCTCATGCATCCGTATGACAGTGCCGATACCTGCTTACCTGTGTTTCCAAGAGTTCTATACAGCATTCAATTTTCTCCTCTCAGGGATCTCACCGAAGCCTCAATACCTTTCAATGCAGCTTCCAGCTGGCTCCGGGGACATGCGATGTTCATGCGCATGAATCCTCTCCCTTCTTCCCCGAAAGTGGCACCCGCATTAAGGGCGATGCCGCCCTTCTCAGCTAACAGTCCCGCCAATTCTTTCCCATTGAGTCCGAGTGTTTTGAAATCGAGCCAAATCAGATAAGTTGCCTCAGGCTCCGTAAAACGGATTTCAGGAACATTCGATGCCAAATAGTCCTTGGCATAACGGATATTCTCCATCAAGTAGCCTTTCAGCGATCCCAACCAAGGCTCTCCATGGTCAAACGCCGCCTGTGTTCCTATAAGAGCCATGGCGTTCTGACGTGAGAGATCCAGGGTATTCATTTCTTTTTTGAACAGGTCCCTCTCCTCTTCCCTGGGAAAGGATATGAAGGAAGCCTGTAGCCCTGCCAGATTGAACGTCTTTGATACTGCTGTCAATGTGATGGTGATCGCTTCCACCTCCGGCCTCAGGGAAGCAAGTGCCGTATGCTTACTGGGAGCGTATACCAGATCACGCCAGATTTCATCACTTATGATCCGGATACCGTTCCGTATGCATATGTCAGCCAGACGTTCCAGTTCCGATCGGGTCCAAGCACGTCCAACCGGATTGTGCGGATTGCAAAGGATCAGCCAATGAACTTCCGGATCGGCTGCAACTTCTTCCAAGTGCTCATAATCCATCCGGTAGGCGCCGTCCTCCTCTATGAGGGGATTTTGCAGCGGCTGACGGTGGTTCTGAAGGAGCACGTTCCTGAAAGGCGGGTACACAGGCGGCTGGATGATTACCTTCTCATTCCGCTCTGTCAGAAGCCGAATAAGTATTGAGAGGCTGGGAACAACCCCTGGAGAATGAACCAGGCTTGCGGCATCGACGGCATGACCGTGATGGTAACGGGTCCATTCGACTGCTGCATCAAAGTAGCCGGCAGGAGTTGAAACATATCCGAACACCCCATGATCCACTCGTTCCCTCATCGCAGATTTGATTTCAGGAGCTGTTTCGAAATCCATATCCGCGACCCACATCGGAAGCAGATCACCCCTTTCAAAATAGGGGCTCATTTCATCCCACTTCACACACTGGGTGCTCCTACGGTTAAGTTCTATATCGAAATCATATGTCATATCCTATCCTCGTTTCATTTCGAATCGTTCTTCTTCAAGTGTAGACGAACAGTGCAAAAAAAGAAAGCATGCCGTCAATATGGCATGCTCCCGAATATGTCATTCATATTCCACTGATGGGGGCTGTTCGATGAGCTCTCTGGCCACAAGTGCATCCGATTCCATGACTTTTACGGATACAGTGATGTGTGTTGGGATTCCCATGATGATATACGGTGCTTCGTTCTCATCCAGGACGCACTCGATTCCGCTGGATTCCAGCAAACCCTTGATTATTTCCGCGTCCATCTCACCATCAGCCTCATATACCGTGACCCACGTGATTTCACTCTTTTCGGTCATCCGACTTCCCCCTTTCGTCTTAGTGATATACGGAATCAAATCCGCCTCTATTCCATTTCATACCCCGAATTGACATTATGATTCATGTTTTTGAATTCAGCCCACAGTATCACGGGTGCATCCGTGCTTATCACAATAGGCCGCAATCACCTCGGCAAAGGCGGCTCCGTAAGACTCATACTTCTTCTCGCCGACTCCGCTGATTTCAAGGAAATCATTACGGCTGATCGGAAATTCCTGCGCCATTTCCTCCAGCGCTTTATTATGAAATATCACATAGGTGGGGACTCTCTTTTTCGCAGCCAGGGTTTTTCGGAGATCCACTAACAGGGCTAGAAGACCTTCATCCGAACGACTGGCGTAATCCTTGATTTTCCTAGTCTTCTTGCTGGTACGCAAGATGTCGATGCGGCTTTTCTTGATGAGAATCTTTTCCTCTCCGATTAAAATCCGTTTGGATTCCGGACGAAGCTTCAGGACCGGATAGGCATCTGTTGTCATATGCACATACCCTCGGGAGATAAGCGACATGATGATTTCCTTGATGCTGCCTTCAGGCATCTCCGCAAGCAGCCCGTATGTGGATACCTGATCAAGTCCGTTATCCCGGAGTTTCTGATCCTTGGAACCCTTAAGCACCTTGATTACCACTGTGAGTCCGTACCTCTGTTCAACCCGGTATATGCAGGATATGATTTTCTGCGCCTCTAGCGTCACATCTGTCAATCCTCCGTCTTCGGTGCAGTTGCAGCAGTTTCCGCAGTTGTCAGCGGTCCCGGTCTCGCCGAAGTATTCAAGTATCGTCTTGCGTAAACACTCCTGAGTGTGGCAGTAGTTCACCAAGATATGGAGATTTTCAAACAGCATCGCCTTACGACCTGGATCAAGGGAATCATTATCCAGAATCAGCTTCTGATTGATGATATCCGAGGGTGAATACATGAGGATGCAATCACCCGGCGCACCATCACGACCCGCGCGGCCTGCCTCCTGATAATAGGCCTCCATATTCGCCGGCATGTTGTAATGCACGACAAACCGGACATCGGGCTTATCAATACCCATCCCGAAAGCGTTGGTTGCCACGATGATTCTGGTGGCATCCAGCTTAAAGCTGTTTTGCACCTGTTTCCGCACTTCCGTATCCATACCGCCGTGATACCCTTCCGCATTGAATCCGTCCATCCTCAGTTTTTTGGTCAGTCCTTCCACTGTTTTTCTTGTGGCACAGTAGATGACCCCTGAAGCCTGCCCGTGATTCTCTGACAGATAGGATTTCAGATAGGTGTACTTATTCGGCGGGGTGGCCACCCTATAGCTGAGATTCGGACGATCAAATCCCGTCGTGAGCGCATATGGATCTACTAGCCCCAGAGCCGACTTTATCTCGTCAACAACCCGCAGAGTGGCTGTTGCAGTGAATGCTGCTACTGCAGGACGTCTCTTCAAGCGTCGGATAAACGCTGGGATTTCCTGATAGCTGGGTCGGAAATCATGGCCCCAGTGACTGATGCAGTGCGCTTCATCCACTGCTATCAGGCTGATGCCTACGCTTTCCACCAGTCCCAGGAACCATTCGGAGTTCAGTCTTTCCGGCGCCACATACAGGAGCTTGGCTGCACCCTTTCGCACCAGGCTCACACGTTCATTAATTTCAGACTGCTCCAGGGAGCTGTTGATGAATACTGCACCGATACCCATTTCGTTCAAGCTGTCCACTTGATCCTTCATCAGCGAAATCAGCGGTGAGATCACGAGAGTGATCCCTTCCATCAGGATTGCCGGAAGCTGATAGCACAGGGACTTTCCTCCCCCTGTCGGCATGATACCCAACACATCCCGCCCTTTCAGGATATGGTCGATCAGAGCCTCCTGCCCGGTTCGGAATTCGGTGTAGCCGAAATATTTTTTCAAATACGGATATTTATTCAAATGTTCCTCCAATCAGAATTTCCTGCTGTCATAAGCCCAGTGCAGGAGTGCCTGACGCTGCCGGGGTCGACAGTCCAGCTGCTCCCTTCCGCAGTGCTTCCTGATCTGAGCGATATGGCGCCTCATGGCTTTCCACCGTTTGATCTGCCGTTTATCATCAGGTCCTCTTCTGCCCATGTAATACCTGCAGTACCACTGAAACCAACCCCTGGGATCGTCCGGATGGATCCATTCCTTACTGATCCAATAGCTAAGGGGTTTGGATGCATTGACCCTGAAGAAATTCAACTCTGCCAGATGCTCGGTAGGGCATAGTTTTGCTTCTTTGAACCATTCTTCCGGAAACTCATTACGGCAGTCCGTCATGTACTTACCGCCGAATATCCCCAGGGCCAGCAATTCCCTTGGGGTCAGCTCAGGTTTGAAGTCCGGGTCGAAATTCTCACCTTCCTGCTCACTCAGATCATACGTATATCCTTGCTGCATGCGGTCATTTACTGTGATTGTTCTGCTCATGAGGACCTCCCGGCATTACACTCGGATCAGAGCATAAGTTCCATCCATGTGGTTTCATTTATTACGCCCTTTGTTCAGGGAGTATAAGTGATGCCCTGCCTGGATCACCAGGCCCAGACATAAGGCTGCTGCAGGCCATAAAAACACGGACAGGATTCCGATCAGATCGCCCCACCCGTTGCCTTTGTTGAAAAAGCCCCTGAACATCTCAAAAAAACCCAGCAGGAGCCCTGCCAGGAAAACATTGCCTGTGATTCTCAACCCGAAGAATATGAGAGCGGCTGTCACCAGGCCCACCAGGATTCCAAAACTGACATAGATCATCAGATTCCTTGAATATAGTGGTCCCTCCAATACGCCGATCACGCCGATGAGAATCAGCACGATGGTCAAAACCCCCATGACTGCTCCAGCAAGTGCAAAGTGCTGTCTGCCGATCTTAAACATAGCCACCTCTATTGATCCTGATTGATAGTGCTCACCTATATGTTATCAGATTTTAGCGTCTTGCTGGCAGGATAAAATCATACTTTGCTATCCATTCTGAAATTGATAGGAACTATAAGAACCTTCGCCACGGATTACACGGATTTGCACGGATGAAGCGATCCTTGGTTCAGGTGGAGTTTCTACTCCATCTGAACCTTAGTAGAGCTGATCCAGGGCCTTTACAGTTCTCTACTCCCGCTTAAGAAGCGGGAGTCTTAGAACTGTTAGGCATCGGATAAAAGATATTATGCCTTCATCAGTGTTCATCCGTGTCAATCCGTGTTATCCGTGGCTATATATCCATGTTATTTCATATCCTACAGAGCCATATCCCCCAGGCTGATCTGGCACTCTTCTTCGATCAGTCTGGTGAAAACGTCCACCATATCCCCGTCATATTGGGTGCCCTTTCCTCCGATCAGTTGATCCAGCGCCTCATCGGTGCTTAATGGGATATTGCGATATGCCCGGGCACTGGTCATGGCGTCATAGGAATCTGCGATGGCCAGGATTTTAGCTAAGGGGTTGATCGCATCTCCCTTCAGGTTACCGGGATATCCTTTGCCGTCTACTCTTTCGTGGTGCTGAAGGAGGATTGTTCTGCACTCCTCAAGGAAGCTTACATCCATTAGGATATCATGTCCGATTTGAGGATGGGAACGGATGATGTCAAATTCAGCTTCTGAAAGCTTCGTCGTTTTGTTGAGAATACTCTCAGATATGCCGATTTTTCCGACATCATGGAGCATGCTCGCATAGGTCAGATTCATAATGTCCTGATCGGAAAGTTTCAGTCGTTCAGCCAATTTCAAGGCATAGGATCCAACCCTGTCGCAATGGCCCCGTGTGTAGCTGTCACTAGCTTCGATGGCATTGGCCAGAGCCCGTACGGTCATGAGGTAGTTCTCTTCGATTTCCTGAAGCAGTTCTGTGAGGTTCTCATTCATTGCTTCCGTTTCTTCATGAAGCGCCTGGATTTCTTCCTTTTGAATGATGATTTCCTTTTTCCGCAGCATCAAACGGTCCAGCATACCATTGAATTCGGATCCCAGGACCTGAAATTCATCTTTCGAGCGGATATCCATCCGGCTTGCGGTATCACCGGATGAAACCCGAGCGATGACTGACATCATGGATTTCAGAGGTTTAAGCATATGCCTGGAAGTGAACTGGGCGACGAGTATGGCAATAAGTGCCGCTATCACGGCTGAACCCAATATCCATATTCTGATGTTCGCCAGGATTCCGTTAACCGAGACTGGCTTGATACTTACAATTTTCCAGCCGGTTTCAGGTATTGTCAGAAATGAATATGTATACTCCGAATCCGGGCCAAAAAAGTAATCCGCACCGGATTTCTCTGTCAGGATATGACTCAACCATGGATATGACCCAGCTTTCCGGTTAAGCAGGTTCGGGTTCGGATGGGCATATACGATCCCTTCATTGCTTAAGACCATCAGATAACCTGCCTGACCCATATCAAGTTCTCTGATCAGCTCGGCAAGGCTTGACAGTTCGATATCCATGGCAGCGACGCCTACCGGTTCCCCGTTATCGAGTACTGCCTTCGATACGGTTATGACCGCTTCGCCCTCCGGACCGGCATCATGGTATGCTGACGACCAGCAGGGATTCTCAGGATTTTGGAATGCACACTGATACCATCCTCGAATCCGGGCATCATAATCCGACGGAAGCCCGATGTCGGATGGAGCGCTTATCAATTTTCCGTTTTTCTCTGAACCATAATAAATGCTCCTGATTTCATCATTCCCAGTGAGGAATCCCGTCCAGACCTTCGTTATGGAATTCAACGACGGCGGAAGTCCGTCAGCTGGATACGGCCGGAACCTGTTAGCTTCCGTGCTGCCTAATCCCGGGTCAAGCGCCCACTTTTCAACCATGGTCTCCATCTTCTGGACATAGGGATGCAAATAGTAATCCTTGATGTTCGAAAGTGATTCTTGATCGTTGCGAAGGACCTCCGAGTAAACTATTTCCTTTGCCCGTTCGTTGATTACAAGACCCAGTGATAATACTGTGATGAATATCAGAACGGACAGGGTTGCTGTGATCTTTTTCTGTATTGTAAGGCGAAACATAGCAGCTCCTTTGATTATTGTGAATTCGATGACAATCAATTATACCGCTCCGAATCGGGAATTAATACATAAAATAGCCATAAAAAGTATACAATTCAAAAATAGTAGGATTAATCATCAAAAAAAAAAATGACCTCCTTTATCATAAGGAAGTCATCAGTGAAAATCATAGTCGGGAAACATAGTCCTCATAGCCGAAACGACGATGGACCCTAACCCCGTCCGATTCATTGAATGAAGCGATGGATGGAAGGTTCAGACCATTAAAGGTGTTATTCTTCACCATGGTATAGTGGGCCATATCACAGAAGACCAACCGGTCTCCGCGTTTAAGGGGCTCATCGAAGGAATAATCCCCTATTATATCGCCTGACAGGCATGTATTGCCCCCCAGACGATACGTATTTGCCTTCCCACCGGGCTTTCCTGCACCGATGATGTTCGGCCGGTACGGCATTTCAATGACATCCGGCATATGGCAGGCGGCTGAGGCGTCAAGGATAGCCACGTCCATGCCGTTGTCCACGATGTCAAGCACTGTAGAGACGAGATACCCGGTATTGAGAGCTATGGCCTCACCGGGCTCAAGATACACTTGAACGCCGTATTTTTCCTTCATGAAGAGGATGGACCTCACCAGGGATTCAATGTCGTAATCCTCCCGGGTGATGTGATGGCCACCTCCGAAGTTCAGCCATTTCATCTGCTTGATGTACTGACCGAATTTCTCATCCACGATGGGGATTGTACGTGCCAGAGCATCCGAGTTCTGTTCACATAGGGTGTGGAAGTGCAGACCATCGATCCCTTCCAGATCCTCCGGCCTGAAGTTGGCCAGAGTGATCCCCATGCGTGAATTTGGGGAACATGGGTTGTATAGCGGCACTTCGATCTCCGAATATTCCGGATTGATGCGGAGGCCGCATTCGATCCGCTTGGACGGATTTTCCTTCACACGGTTCTTGAACCGGGCCCACTGGTCAAAGGAATTGAAAACGATGTGATCGGTATACCCCATCAGCTCGTCAAATTCCGCTTCCAGAAACGCCGGTGCATATGCATGAACCTCCTTGCTCATCTTCTCGAAGCCAAGACGGGCTTCATGCAGGGAGCTGGAGGTAACGCCATGGAGGTATTCCCCAACAATCGGCAGCATTGATGCCATTGAGAAGCCCTTCAGAGCCAATAGAATTTTACAGCCTGTACGCTTCTGAACGGAATCAAGTATTTCCAGGTTCCTTCTAAGCAGTCGTTCATCAACCACATAGCAGGGGCTTGGCACATTGTTGAAATCGAGATTCATGGCAGTGCCCTAATCCAGCAGCGTCGGAGAGAAACTCTCCTGCCATGGAAGACCGCAGCGGTTCAGTTCCGCCATGAAGGGATCCGGATCGAATTCCTCCACGTTGTAGACGCCGGGTTTCTTCCACAAGCCCTTCAAGAGCATCATGGCGCCAATCATCGCAGGCACACCGGTAGTATAGGAAATCGCCTGGGAACCGACCTCAGCATAGCACTCCTGATGGTCGCAGATGTTGTATACATAGTAGGTCTTTGGCTTGCCGTCCTTAATTCCCTGGTAGATACAGCCGATGTTAGTCTTACCCTTTGTCCGTGGACCCAGCGAAGCCGGATCCGGCAGGATGGCTTTGAGGAACTGCAGAGGCACGATTTCCATACCCTCATACATGATGGGTTCTATGGATGTCATCCCAACATTCTCAAGCACATTCAGGTGAGTGATGTACTTTTGGGAGAATGTCATCCAGAAACGGATCTTCTGGATTCCCTTGATGTTGTTGGCCAGGGATTCCAGCTCCTCATGATAGAGCAGGTAGATGTCCTTTGGACCGACCTGATCGAAGTCATACTCTTTTTTTACTGCAAGGGGCGGGGTTTCGATGAACTCACCCTTCTCCCAGTACCGGCCATTGGCCGTAATCTCCCGGATGTTGATCTCCGGATTGAAGTTTGTTGCGAATGGGTAGCCGTGGTCTCCGCCATTGGCATCCAGGATATCGATGGTATGGATCTCATCGAAGTGATGCTTCATGGCATGGGCGCTGAAAACACCTGTAACGCCCGGATCGAAGCCGCATCCCAGAATGGCTGTCAGGCCGGCTTTTTCAAACCGCTCCCGGTAAGCCCATTGCCATTTATATTCGAACTTCG